>DATLFN010000085.1 GCA_035540975.1 Acidimicrobiales bacterium | reverse complement strand
GGCCAGGAGGGCCCGCCGACCCCCGGCGCGCCGGCGGGCGGCGGGCCCTCCTGGCCGCCGTCCCCCTCGTCCTGATCGCCGCCGCCGGCGCCGTCTGGGCGGCGACGTCGTCCCCCGGCCCCGACGGCGACGAACGGACCGCCACGCGCGTCGCCGCTCCGGTGCCGACCACGACGACGACGGCCCCGACCTTCGGCCTCTCCGTCGAGCCGGTGGTGCCGCCCGTCGACACGACGGCGACGACGGCGCCGCCTCCCCCGACCACGCTGCCGTGGGCCAACCGCACGACCACGACCGTGCGGCAGCCCACCACGGCCGCCACCTCGGTGACGACCACGGTGGCGACCGTCGCGCCCACCCCGGTGACGCCGCCGGCGACGGTGGCGCCCACCACCGCGCCGCCGACCACCGCGCCGCCGACCACGGCGCCGGCGACCACCACGACGGCGGCGCCGGCCACGTCCACCACGGCCCCCACGACCACGGCGCCGGCCACCACCACGACGACGACGGCGCCGACCACCACGCCAGCACCCGGGGACCCGCCCCAGCCGTAGCCGTGATCCGCGCGCCGGGGCGGGCGCCGGGCGGGGGCGGAACGACCCCGGCCGGCGGCGCTCCCGCACCCCGCTCGGGTCACCCGGCGGGGACGGCGGCCGCCTCGAACAGGCGGGCCACGTGGTCCGGCGCGAAGAACTCGGGCACGGGGAGCACGCCGGCGAACATGCGGGCCCAGGCGTCCATCCCGTCCTGGCTGCCGGCGGCGGCAGCCAGGAGCTGCTGCATCTCCGGCGGCGGCGGCTCCAGAGTCGCCATCCGGAACGTGAGGTC
Organism: Acidimicrobiales bacterium; assembly: GCA_035540975.1. NCBI lineage: Bacteria > Bacillati > Actinomycetota > Acidimicrobiia > Acidimicrobiales > Acidimicrobiales bacterium. Next base: position 58,263 of record DATLFN010000085.1, on the reverse strand, counting down.
GTACATGGGGAGGACCTCGTCGTCACGGGCCCGGTGGCAGGCGCCCAGCGCATCGTCGTAGGGCCGGCGGCCGCTCAGGGCGTCGTCGAGGGCGGCGGCCAGGCGCTCGGCGTCCCGGAAGGCGTTGCTGATGCCCTGGGCCGTCGACGGGTCGACGGTGTACCCGGCGTCGCCCACGAGGGCCCAACCGGGCCCGTACGGCCGCCGGAAGAACCCGGGGAGGTGCCCCGACGCGTGGAACCGGCTCTCGCGGCGCCCGGCCCGCAGCCGCTCGGCGAGCGACGGCACCAGGTCCGCCGTGGCCCAGAAGTTCCCCTCGACGTCCACGCGGACGTCGTCGTACTCGGGGGCCGGCCAGGCGGCCAGGACGAGCGTCTGGCCGTCGTGGGTGGGCGCTGCCGCCATGGCCCGGCCCGGCCGGATGAACAGCTCGAACTGCTCGACGGGCACGCCGCTCCAGTAGGCGTAGTAGGCGCCCTCGACCATGGGCCGCTCGTGGTACGACGGCGCGCCGACGGCGGCCGCCACCCTCGAATGCTTGCCGTCCGCCCCGACGACCACGCGGCCCCGCTCGGTCACGCGGCGCCCGCCCCGGTCGTGGCCCCGGATGCCGACCACCCGCTCGCCGTCGAACAGCACCTCCTCGACCGTGAACCCCTCCCGTACCTCGGCACCGGCTTCGGCGGCGGCGTCGAGGAGGAGCTTGTCGAGAACGGTGCGGCGGGGACAGTACGCCGTGCCGGGCGAACCCGAGACGACGAGGGGGCCGAAGTCGAAGCGGTACGTGGTGAACGGTGGGCACCCGGTCGCCGCCAGCCGCCCTTCCAGGCCCCACCGGGCCAGCGCGGCGACCCCGGGCGGGTGGAGGACGTGGGTCGACGGGGTGTCGCTCGGGAAGGTCGCCCGGTCGACGAGCAGCACGCGGTGGCCTGCCCGGGCGAGGAGGAGGGCGGTCGGCGACCCTGCGCAGCGGGCGCCGGAGACGATGACGTCGTAGGTGTCGTTCATGGTCCCGAGGATGCCGGGGGGACCGCCCCGGAGCGTCGGGGAGGTCCCCTATTCCCGGCCGGGTCGTCTGCCGGTGCGCGCCGCGTGGGCGGCCGCCTCGGCCCGGCTGCGCAGGCCCAGCTTCGCCAGGACCCGGCCGACGTGGTGCTCGACGGTCTTGCGGCTGATGTACAGCCGCTCGCCGATCTCGGGGTTGGTCAGCCCGTGGCCCAGCAGGTCCAGCACCTCCTCCTCCCGGCGGGTGAGCGGCTGGCGGCGCTTCGGCCCCGTGCGCGCCGGCCCGCCGAGGGAACGCACGACGGCGGCGGCCGCGTCGGCGTCGCGAGCGGCCTGGAGGCGCTCGAAGGCCTCGAGGGCCGCGCTCGCCTCCGCCAGCGCCACCTCGGGGCGCTCGGCGGCGAGCGCCCGGGCGAGCTCGAGGCGCGCCTGCGCGAGGTGCACGGGCATGCGCGCCTCGGCGAACGATGACAGCGCCTCCCGGAGACAGGCACGGGCGTCGGAAGTGCCCTCGGCCACGCACACCTTGCCCCGGGCCAGGGCAGCGGCCGCCCGCAGGTAGTGGCCGCCCTGACGAACGGCCAGGTCGGCCAGGCTCTGCGCCGCCCGGCGGGCGTCGGCGACCGCCCCGTCGGCCAGCTCGACGTCGACGAGCAGCGCCAGCACGGGCCCGGCGACGGCGACCATGTCGTCCTGGGCGAGGGCGCGCTCCAGCAGATCGCGCGCGAGGGCGGTGTTGCCGCGGGCGAAGTGGACGGCGGCCAACGGGCGGAAGGCGTCGGGCCGTTGGTCGAAGCCGGCGAGGAGCTCCTCGGCCTCCTCCAGCCGGCCCTGGCGCGCCCGGAGGTCGGCGAGGCGCACGAGGGCGGTTCCCCGCATCCCGACGTAGGTCCGGTCCAGCAGGCGGGCCGCCTCGGTGAGCTCGACCTCGGCCTCCGACCACCGGCCGGCGGCCGTGAGGATGCCGCCGTAGTGCGCCCGGCAGAACGCCGAGACCCCGGCCATGTAGGGCCGGCCGACGACGTCCTCGGTCACCCTCAGCCACTGCTCGGCACGCACGACGTCGTTGGCCCGCTCGCAGGCCAGGAACATCCCGCAGATCGTGCCCTCGACCACGAAGACGTCGCGGATCTCCCCGGCGCACAACGCCGCCAGCACCTCGTCGAACAGGAGGAGGCCCTCCTCGACGCGTCCGGACTGGATGAGCGTCAGCGCGACCCAGCCCTGCGCCTCGAACTCGAGGTCGGGGTCGCCGTGCCGGCGGCCGAGCTCCAGCGCCTGGCGGCACCGCGCCTCCTGCACGGTCGGGTCGCCGTCGGGCGCCACCTGCATGAGAAGGACCCACCCGTGCTCCGCCGAGTCGGGGCCGGCGTCCTCCAGGAGGGCCCGCGCCCGGCCGAACCACCCACCGGCCACGGCCCAGTCGCCGTGGACGTTGCCGTGCAGCCACGCCACGATCCTGGCCGCCCGCCCCGCTCCGAGCCGGTCGCCGGCCTCCCGGTAGGCCCGGAACGCCTCCTCGTAGCGGTCGATGGCGCCCGGGTAGTCGACGGCCCGGTACCGGGCCTCGGCCTCCTGCTCGAGCGCCCCGGCGCGCTGGGCCATCGCGGCGATGTTCGCGCGTCCGACCGGCCCCCGCGCGTGGGCGAGACTTCCCTGTCCCACGCCGAGGAGGTGGCACCATGCCGACGTCGAACCGGGCCCGGCTGCTGGCCGCGGGAGTGGCGGCGCTCGCCCTGCTGCTCACCGGCCCGGGCGCCGTCGGCGCACGTGCCCAGGCCGGGGCGCCGCCCGTCCTCGTCGCCCTGGGCGACTCCTACACGGCGGGGCCGCTCATCCCCCTCCCGACCGGCAACCCGCCCGGGTGCGGCCGGTCCACCTCCAACTACCCGCACGTGGCCGCCGCCGCCCTCGGGCTGGCGCTCACCGACGTGAGCTGCAGCGGCGCCCGGACCGACCACCTCCTCGGCCCCCAGACCGTCCCCGGGGGGGTGAACCCGCCGCAGCTGGACGCCGTCACGGCGTCGGCCGCCGTCGTCACCGTCGGCATCGGCGGCAACGACATCGGCTTCGCCGGCATCGTCCAGGCGTGCGCCGCCCCGGCGCCGTTCGGCACCCCGTGCCAGGACCGCTACGTCACCCCGGCCGGCGACGAGATCAGCCGCCGGATCGCCGCCACCGCTCCCGAGGTCACGGCCGTCCTGGCCGAGGCGAAGCGGCGGGCGCCGTCGGCCCGGGTCTTCGCCCTCGGCTATCCCGCCATCCTCCCCGACGCCGGCCCGGGCTGCTGGCCCGTGATGCCCGTGGCCCCCGGCGACGTGCCGTACCTGCGGGCCAGGCACAAGGAGCTGAACGCCATGATCGCGGCGTCGGCGGCGGCCGCCGGCGCCACCTACGTCGACGTGTACACCCCGAGCGTCGGCCACGACGCCTGCCAGCTCGTGGGCGTGCGCTGGGTGGAGCCGATGGTGCCGACGACGCCCGCCGCGCCCGTCCACCCCAACGCCCTGGGCATGAAGGGCATGGCCTCGGCCCTGGCCCCGGCGATCGACCGGCCGGCGCGCCCGCTCCGGCGCCCGCCCGCGGTCTCGACCTGGGGCTCGACCTCGGACAGCTGATCGGTTGACCGACGCCACCACGCCCGCGGCGGTCAGCGGCCGCCCCGCCCCTCCCGGCGACGCCCCCACCGCCCCCGCCCTCGTGGACGGTCCACCGTCGTAGTGGAGGGACCGCCCGCGCTGGCACCCATGCTGGCCGCCTCGACGACGCCGCCGCGCGACCTGGCCGGTCACCTCGTCGAGCCCAAGTGGGACGGGGTGCGGGTCATCGTCACGGTCGACGGGGGGCGGGCGCGGATCGCCAGCCGCAACGGGCGCGACGTCACGTCGCACTACCCCGAGCTGGCCGCCCTGGGCCCGGCCCTGGGGGGCGCGGGCCACGACGCCGTGCTCGACGGCGAGGTGGTGGCGTTCGACGGGGCCGGGCGCCCGAGCTTCCAGGTCCTCCAGCGGCGCATGCACGTGCGGGCGCCCACCGCCGACCTGGTGGCCGACGTGCCCGTCGTCGCCATGTTCTTCGACCTGCTGTGGCTGGACGGCGAGCTGCTCACCGGGCTCCCCCAGCGGGAGCGCCGGAGGCGGCTGGAGGGGCTCGGGGCGGAGGGGCCGTCCTGGCACACCACCCCGCTGGTGCCGCCCGCCCCCCTCGACGAGCTGCTGCGGGCGTGCGGCGAGATCGGCATGGAGGGCTACGTCATCAAGCGGGGCGACGCGCCGTACTCGCCCGGCCGGCGGTCCAGCGCCTGGGTGAAGCTCAAGTGCGTCAACCGCCGCGAGCTGGTGGTGGGCGGGTGGACGGGCGGGCAGAAGGGGCGCACCGGCTCGATCGGGTCGCTCGCCGTCGGCATCCACGGGCTCGACCGGGAGACGGGCGCCGGCACCGGCCGCCTCCACTACGTCGGCCAGGTGGGCTCGGGCCTCACCGAGGACTGGATCCGCCAGCTGACGGCCGTGTTCGACCGCCTCGCCACCGACGAGAACCCGTTCGCCGAGCGCCTCCTCAACGTCCGGTTCGTACAGCCCGTCCTGGTGGCCGAGGTCGCCTACAACGAGGTGACCGAGGGAGGGACCCTGCGCCAGCCGTCGCTCCAGGGGTTCCGCACCGACGTCGAGGCGGCGTCCCTGGTGGCCGACGAGGCCCTCCAGGACGCCCTCGACACCAGGCCCGCGGACCTCCGCATACGGGTCCGCGCCGGGCCGTACGTCGCCCAGACGTGGTGATCGCCCCCGTTCGGGGGAACAATGGGGGCATGGCCAGGTCGATCTGGGGTGGCGCCATCAGCTTCGGGCTGGTGAACGTCCCCGTGAAGCTGTTCACCGCCGTGCGCAAGAAGGACGTGCGCTTCCACCAGCTGCACGCCCCCGACGGCGCCCGCATCAACCAGAAGCGGGTGTGCTCGGCCGACGGCGAGGAGGTGGCGTACGAGGACATCGTCAAGGGCTACGAGATCGCCAAGGGGCAGTACGTGGTGATCGAGCCCGAGGAGCTGGAGGCCCTCGACCCCGAGAGCACCCACACGATCGACATCGAGGACTTCGTGGACCTCGATCAGATCGACCCGCTGTTCTTCGACGCCTCGTACTACGTCCTGCCCGACAGCCGCGGCGAGAAGGCCTACCGCCTGCTGCTGGAGGCCATGCGCGAGTCGGGCAAGGTCGGCATCGCCCGGGTCGTCATGCGCACCAAGCAGTACCTGGTCGCCATCCGCCCGGTGGACGAGGCCCTCGTCATGTCCACCATGAACTTCGCCGACGAGGTCGTGCCCCAGGACGAGCTGGAGGGACTGCCGACCAAGGCGTCCAACGTGAGCGACCGCGAGCTGAAGATGGCGCGCCAGCTGATCGAGTCGCTGTCGGGGGACTTCCAGCCCGAGAAGTACGAGGACACCTACCGGGAGAAGGTCCTCGAGCTGATCGAGCAGAAGGCCGAGGGCAAGGAAATCGTGGCGCCGCCGGCGGCCAAGGCCGCCACCCCGGTGGTCGACCTCATGGCCGCCCTGGAGGCGTCGCTCGCCGCCGCCAAGGGCGACGGGAAGGCCGCCGCCAAGGCCAAGGCCAAGGCCGACGACGGCGACGGGGCGGAGGCCGGGTCGAAGTCCGGGGAGAAGGCGAAGAAGGCCTCGTGAGCCGGGCGGCCGCCGGCGCCCGGGGCTGACGGGTGGCCGCCGGCTCCACCCTCACCGTCGAGGTCGAGGGGAGGCAGCTCAGCCTCTCCAACCTCGACAAGGTCCTGTACCCGGAGGCGGGCTTCACCAAGGGCGAGGTGATCCGGTACTACCGGCAGGTCGCACCCGCCCTCCTGCCCCACCTGGCCGGCCGGCCACTCACGCTGAAGCGCTACCCCGACGGCGTGGAGAAGCACTTCTTCTACGAGAAGCACTGCCCCCGCCACCGCCCCGACTGGGTGGAGGTCGCCCCCGTGTGGAGCGGGCGCAACAACGCCGAGATCCCGTTCTGCGTGGCCGGCGACCTCCCCACCCTGGTCTGGGTGGCGAACCTGGCGTCGCTCGAGCTGCACACCTCGCTGTCGCGGGCGGACCGGATCGACCGGCCGACGATGCTGGTCTTCGACCTCGACCCCGGCCCGCCGGCGACCGTGGTGGAGTGCTGCCGGATCGGGCTGCGCCTGCGCGACCTGTTCGACCAGATGGGCCTGGTGTCCGTGGTCAAGACGTCGGGCTCCAAGGGGCTCCAGCTCTACGTGCCGCTCAACACCGACGTGCGCTACGACGGCGGCACCAAGGACTTCGCCCTGACCGTCGCCCAGCTGATGGAGAAGCGGTTCCCGGGCGAGGTCGTGTCGAGCATGAAGAAGGAGCTGCGTCCCGGCAAGGTGCTCATCGACTGGAGCCAGAACGACGAGCACAAGACCACGGTGTGCGTGTACTCGCTGCGGGCCCGGCCGCGGCCCACCGTCTCCACTCCCGTGACGTGGGACGAGGTCGAGGGATGCGCCGAGTCGGGCGACCCGGCCACGCTGGTGTTCGAGGCGGGTGACGTGGTGGCCCGCGTCACCGAGATGGGCGACCTGTTCGCCCCCCTCAACCAGCTCGAGCAGGCCCTGCCCCGCCTCGGTTGACCGAACCCGTGCCCTCGGGGGGAGGGCCGTGGCGCCGGCCGGCGACGGCGAGCGCCGGGCTGGCCGCCGTCGCCGGCGTGGTGGCCGCCCTGTCGCTCCCCCCTTTCGGCTGGTGGCCGCTGGGCTTCGCCGGCGTGGCCGGGCTCGACCTGCTCGTCGCCGGCCGTCCGGCCCGGCGCCGGGCCCTGGTCGGCGCCGCCTTCGGCGCCGGGTTCTTCACCGTCGGCCTTTGGTGGATGGGCGAGTTCCACGTCGCCGGGGCGGCCGCCGTGGTCGTGCTGGAGACGCTGTTCGTCGCCCTCGCGGTGGCCGCCGCGCCGCCCGGCCGTGCCCGCCTGCTCGCCCTGCCCGGCGCCCTCGTGCTGGCCGAGGCGGTCCGGGGCGCCGTTCCCTTCGGCGGGCTGCCCATGGCCGGCCTGGCCCTCGGGCAGGCCGACGCCCCGCTGGCCGCCGGCGCCCGGGTGGGAGGCCACCTGGCGGTGGCCGGGCTCGTGGTCCTGGGCGGCGTCGCCCTGGCCGAGGCGGTGCGCCGCCGGTGGCCCGCGGCCGTCGCCGGTGCCGGGGTGGTCGCCGCCGTGGTGCTGGCGTCGGCGGTGGCGCCCGACGGGGGTGGGGGCGACCGGCGGCGGGTGGCGGCCGTGCAGGGCGGCGGGCAGCGGGGGTTCCGGGCGGTGGACACCGACCCGTCGGACGTGTTCGACGCCCACCTGGCCGCCAGCCAGGGCGTCGAACCGGGCGTGGACCTGGTGGTGTGGCCCGAGGACGTGGTGGACGTCGAGGGGCCGGTGGGCGGCACGGACGAGGGCGAGGCCCTGGCCCGCGTGGCCACCGCCACGGGCGCCACCCTGGTCGTGGGCGTCATCGAGGGCGCCGGGCGGGACCGGTTCCGGAACGCGGCGGTGGCGTGGGGCCCCGACGGCCGGATCGTCGACCGCTTCGAGAAGGTGCACCGGGTGCCGTTCGGCGAGTACGTCCCGGGCCGGGCCGTGTTCGACGCCGTGGCCGACCTGTCGGCCGTCCCCCGGGACGCCATCCCGGGCACCGGGCCGGGCATGCTGCGCACGCCGGCGGCCGACGTCGGCGTCCTCGTGTCCTACGAGGTGTTCTTCGCCGACCGGGCGAGGGGCGGCGTGCGGGCCGGCGGGCGGCTGCTGCTCGTCCCCACCAACGCGGCGTCGTACTCGACCAGCCAGGTGCCCACCCAGCAGGTGGCCACCGCCCGCCTCCGCGCCATCGAGACGGGGCGGGACCTCGTGCAGGCGGCACCCACCGGCTACTCGGCCGTCATCGACCACCGGGGCCGCCTCCGGGACCGATCGGCACTGGGCGAGCGGGCCGTGCTCCACACGACGGTGACGCTCCGCGACGGGCGCACCCTCTACGTCCGCGCCGGGGACGCGCCGGTCGTGGCGGCGGCGCTGGCCGCCGTGGCGGGGGCGTGGGCCCCGGCCCGCCGGCGGCCCGGGCGGGGGCGGCGGGCGACCCGGTGACCTCCGAGCGGCGACGCCGGCACGGGCCGACGGGCCGGCCGCCGGGCTGCCCTCCTCGACGACCGGCCCGGCCGGCCCTACCGGGGAGATCGGCTGACGGAGCTCGCTCCTGTACCTCACCTCTCGGGCCCCGGGGATCAGTCCCCGGCGTCGGCGACGAGGTGGGGGACGGCGCGCACCTGCTCCGCCGAGCCGGGGTTTACCGTCACCTCGACCCACCCCACCAGCGGGCTGCCGTACGTCTCGACCCGGACGACGTTGGGGCGGTCGGCCAGCGGGCGGTCCCGGCGGAAGAAATGGGTGTCGCCGTGCACCAGCACCACCGGCCCCGGGAAGCGGGCGGCCTGGTCGACCAGCACGGCGAGGAACCGGTCGTAGCCGTCCACGCCCCGCTCGGCGCGCTCGGCGGCCACCACGTGCAGGCGGGGGTCGGCCTGGAAGAACACGGCGACGGCCGCCGACTTGTCGGCCAGGGCGGCGTCGAAGCCGGCCCGCAGCCAGTCGGCCACGGCGGCGTCCCGGGCCTCGAACTCGGCGCGCGCCGCCGCCCGGGAGGCGGCGCTGCGGGGCGGGCCGCCGTCGGCCGGCCCCGGCACGGCCGCCGCCGCGTTGTTGTTGCTGCCGACGACGTGGACGCCGATGGCCGTGAGGGCGCCCTCCCGCCAGCGGCTGTGCTCCGGGTACGCCGGCCGTTGCTGCACGAGGTCGAGGGGGCGCTGCCCGAAGCTGCGGCCGTCGGGGTACATCGTCCGGCGCAGGAAGGCGAGGCGCTCGAGGGGGTCCTGGCCGCTGCCCCAGCAGTCCGTCCACTCGTTGTCGCCGGGCACGTACACGAGGGGAGCGGTGAAGCGGGCAAACGTCTCCCGGGCCCGGGCGAAGACGGCGTCGTCGCACTCGCCGCCGCCCTTGAGGTCTCCCACGTTGACGGTGAACGCCACCTCCGCCGCGTTCACCTCGTCCACCAGGCGGGCGACGAGGGCGCGCTCGGCGACCGTGTACGGGGCGTCGCCCCAAACCGCGAACCGCACCGGTCGGGCGGCGGCCGTCGAAGGCGGGCCGGCGGTCGAAGGAGCGGGGGCGGTGGACGGCGCCCCTCCGCCGTCGCGGCAGGCGGCGACGGCCAGGACGCAGCCGAGAACGGCCGCCGCCCGGAAGAGTGGAGCGCTCAGGCGACGATCTCGTCGGCCAGGGCGGCCCGCAGGTCCTCGTCCCTGGTGACGAACAGGACCTTGTTGAACAGGAAGAACTTCACGATCCAGAGGACGCCGAAGGCGGCGATCACCGAGCCGTTCACGACCAGGGCCTGCGCCAGCCGGGAGTCGACGTTGTCCAGCGCCCACGACTCGGCGGCGCCGGCCGCCCACGTGGAGAACACCAGGCCGACGACGGCCAGCGCCCAGAAGGGCAGGACTTCCTTGAGCAGGTGCGACCGCCCCGTCTTGCCCCACGTCCAGCGCCGGTTCAGCCAGTAGGACGGGATGCCGCCCATGAAGAAGGCGAGGAGGTTCGACGACCGGGCCGTCCAGTGCAGCCCGGCGAACGCCCCGAACAGCGCCACCTGGCTGACGGCGACCGACACGGCGGAGACCACCGCGTAGCGGAAGGCCTTCTGCCCGCCGGGCGTACGCGTGCGCTCACGGACGTCGTTCAGCAGGGCGCGCACCGGTCGATGGTAGCGGTCGGCCCGAGCCGGCCGGTCGGCCCGAGAGCGCGACCGTCACGCCCCCATGGCGTGGTAGCCGCCGTCGACGTGGACCATCGCCCCCGTGGTGGCCGGGAACCAGTCGGAGAGCAGGGCCACGACCGCCTTGGACACCGGCTCGGCGTCGCCGGTGTCCCAGCCCAGGGGCGCCCGCCCGGCCCACGCCTCCTCGAAGGTCGAGAACCCGGGGATGGAGCGGGCGGCGACCGTGCGGATCGGGCCGGCGCACACCAGGTTCACCCGGATGCCGGCGGGGCCGAGGTCGCGGGCGAGGTAGCGGGCGGTGGACTCCAGGGCCGCCTTGGCCACGCCCATCCAGTCGTACCCGGGCCACGCCCGGGTGGCGTCGAAGTCGAGCGCCACGATCGAGCCGCCGGCCCCCTTCATCAACGGCAGGGCCGCCTCGGCCAGCGCCTTGAGGGAGTAGGCGGACACGTGCAGGGCGGTCGACACGTCGGCCCAGCCGGCCTTGAGGAAGTCGCCGCCCAGGCACGCCTCGGGGGCGAAGCCGATGGCGTGGACGACCCCGTCCAGCCTGCCCCACCGCTGCTCGAGGTCGCCGGTCAGTCGGGCCAGGTGCTCCGGGAGGGTCACGTCCAGCTCGAGCACGTCGGGCTCGGCCGGCAGCCGTCGCGCCGCCCGCCGGGTGAGGCTCATCGGCCGCCCGAACGACGTCAGGACGATCTCCGCCCCCTGCTCCTGCGCCAACCGGGCGACGGAGTAGGCGATCGAGGTCTCCGTGAGCACACCCGTGACCAGGAGCTTCTTGCCTTCAAGCAGCACGAGGGCCCTCCAAGCACGTCAGGCGCCCGGCCGTGGACGGCCGCCGCAGGCGGCCCTCCCCGGCTGGGCTCACCAGGCGCCGGCAAAGCCGGCGCAAGAGGATCGGGCGGAGGCCCGCCGCCTCCGGCGGCGGGCCGGAGCACCCCCAACTCGCCGAGCAAGCTCCGCTTGCGACGGCGATCACAGCGGCGTGTTCGAGTGGCGGCGGCGGGGGTGGCGTTCGCGTTTGGTGCGCAGGGCGGTGAACGCGGCGGCGACGGCGCGGCGGGTGTCGGCGGGGTCGATGACGTCGTCCACGAAGCCCCGCTCGGCCGCCACCAGCGACGAGCAGTAGCGGGCCGCGTAGTCCTCCTCCAGGAGCCGGCGCTGCTTCTCCCGCTCCTCGGGGTCGTCGACGGCGGCCAGCGTCCGGCCGTGCAGGATGCTCACGGCGCCTGCCGGCCCCATGACGGCGACCTCGGCACCCGGCCACGCCAGGCTCACGTCGCCGCCCAGGCCGCGCGAGTCCATCACGATGTAGGCCCCGCCGTACGCCTTGCGCAGGACCACCGACACCCGGGGCACGGTGGCGGCGGCGTAGGCGTGCACCAGCTCGGCGCAGTGGCGGATCATCCCCCGCCACTCGATGTCCTTGCCGGGCTGGAACCCGGGCGTGTCCACGAAGGTGAGCAGCGGGACGTTGAACGCGTCGCACAGCTGCACGAACCGGGCGGCCTTGCGGGAGGCGTCGATGTCGATGGTGCCCGCCATCACCCGCGGCTGGTTGGCCAGGACGCCGACGGGCATGCCGCCGATGGTGGCGAGGCCGGTCACCATGCTCGGGGCGTGGGGCGCCCTCACCTCGACGAAGGTCCCGGCGTCGACCACGTCCTCCACGACCACCCGCACGTCGTAGGACGCGGTGGCGCGGGCGGGCACGGCGGCCGCCGCGGCGGCCGTGTCCCGGTCCACGGGGTCGTCGACCCGGCGGGCGGGCGGCTCCTCGCCGTTGTTGGGCGGCAGGTAGGCGAGCACGTCCAGCGCCAGGGCCAGCGCCTCGTCCTCGTCGCGGGCCGTGGCCCACGCCACGCCGGTGCGGGTGACGTGCACGGCGGCGCCACCCAGCGCCTCGTGGGTGACCTCCTGGCCGGTGAAGCCTCGGACCCCGGCCGGGCCGCTCACGTAGGCGTACGACCGGTCGGTGACGACCACCACGTCGGCCAGGCCGAGCAGCAGGGCGGGCCCCGACAGGCACGGGCCGCTCACCACCAGGGCGACGGGGACGACGCCCGAGGCGGCGGTGACGGCGCGGGCGATCCGGCCCCAGGCGTGGAGGGAGTCGACGCCGTGGCCGACGTCGGCGCCGGACGTGGCGACCACGCCGATCACGGGCACGCCGAGGTCGGTGGCGGTGGTGACCAGGCGGCTGACGGTGTCGCCCTCGGCCGGCCCGATGGCCCCCCGGTGCTCGCCGCCACCGAGGCGGAACAGCCCGTACGAGCGGCCGTCGACCTCGGCGATCTCGGCCCGGGCGGCCGACGCCCTCCGGCGGGCCAGCGCCACGCCGGCCAGGCCGTCCACCACCCGACCCCCCGGCGGCACCGCCGGGGCGTCGAGCTCGAACGCCTGGGTCACCGGCTGCTCGTCACCCGGTCACAGGGGCGATGACGAGGGTGGCGTTGTGGCCGCCGAAGCCGAACGAGTTCGACACGACCGGCCCGGTGACGTCGCGAGCCGAGCCGTGCACCACGTCGATGCTGATGCCGGGGTCGGTGCGCTCGTGGTTGGCGGTGGGCGGCACCTTGCCGTCGCGGGCGGAGAGCAGGCTGCCGACGGCCTCGACGGCGCCGGCGGCGCCGATGAGGTGGCCGGTGACGCCCTTCATCGAGGTCACCGGCGGCGGGTCGCCGGCGAAGACCTTGACCAGGGCCTCGGCCTCGGCGGCGTCGTTGAGGGGCGTGGACGTGCCGTGGGCGTTGACGTGGCCGATGTCGGCGGCGCCCAGGCCGGCGTCCTCCAGGGCCAGCTCCATGCAGGCCACCGCCCCGCTGCCGTCGGGGGTGGGCGCGGTGATGTGGTGGGCGTCGGAGTTGCGCCCGTAGCCGAGGATCTCGCCGTGGATCCGGGCGCCGCGGGCCACGGCCAGGTCCCAGCGCTCGAGGACCAGGAAGCCGGCGCCCTCGCCCATGACGAAGCCGTCCCGCTCGGGGTCGAACGGGCGCGAGGCGCGCCGCGGGTCGTCGGCCCGGCCGCTGAGCGCCCCCATGCGGGCGAAGGCGGCCATGGCGACGGGCGTGATGGCGGCCTCGGCGCCACCGGCCAGCACGACGTCGGCCGAGCCGTCGCGGATGAACCGGAGCGCCTCGCCCACGGCGTGGGTGCCCGCCGCGCAGGCGGTGGCGATGCAGATGTTCGGGCCCTTCCAGCCGTGGCGCATGGCGATGGTGCCGGCGGTGGCGTTCGCCATCATCATGGGGACGAGGAACGGGCTGACCCGGGTGGGCCCCCGCTCGAAGAGGACCTTCTCCTCCTCCTCCTGCGTCCACAGTCCTCCGACCCCGGTCCCGGCCACCACGCCGCACCGGTTGGGGTCGATGCCGAGCTCGCCGGCGTCGGCCAGCGCGTCGGTGGCCGCCGCGAAGCCCAGCTGGGTGACGCGGTCGGCGCGGCGGGCCTCCTTGTGGCCGAAGTAGTCGGCGGGGTCGAACCCGGCCACCTCGCAGGCGAACGCCACCGGCTGGTCGGAGGCGTCGTACCGGGTGATCGGCCCGGCGGTGGGCCGGCCCTCCAGGACGGTCGCCCAGAACGAGGCCAGGTCGTTGCCCGCCGGGGTCTTGACGCCCAGGCCGGTGACCGCCACCCGCGGGCGGCCGCGGTGGTCCGTGGTTCCCTTGCTCACGTGCCCACTTGGAGCTTGCCGAGGACCACGTCGACGGCCTGGCCGACCGTCTCGATCCCGCCCAGCTCCTCCTCGGGGATCGTCACCTCGAAGCGCTCCTCGAGCGCCATCACCATCTCCACCAGGTCGAGGCTGTCGGCGTCCAGGTCGTCCTTGAAGCGGGCGTCCTCCACCACGGCGCCGGCGTCGACGCCCAGCACCTCCTTGGCGGACTCCTGCACCGCGGTCAGCACATCGGCTCGTTCCATCGTCGATTTCCCTTCAGTCTCGATCTCGGTCCTGCATGAAGAACGTCAATGACCCATACCCAGGCCGCCGTCGACGGGCACGACGGCTCCCGTGACGTAGGCGGCCCCCTCGGAGCACAAGAAGGCGACCACCGCGCCCACCTCCTCGGGGGCGCCCATTCTCCCCAGCGGCACGGCTGCCGTCATTTCCGCACGGCGGTCCTCGCCCACCGCGTCGATCATGGCGGTGGCGATGGGCCCGGGAGCGACCAGGTTCACGGTGATGCCCCGCGAGCCCAGCTCCCGGGCGAGCGAGCGGGTCAGCCCGATGAGCCCGGCCTTGGTCGCCGCGTAGTTGGCCTGGCCGGGTGCGCCGGTGGAGCCGACCACCGAGCCCATGTTGACGATCCGGCCCCACCGGCGCCGCACCATCCCCGAGGCGGCCCGCTTGCTCACCCGGTAGGCGCCGTCCAGGTTGGTCGCCACCACCGAGCGCCACTGCTCCTCGCCCATGCGCAGGAGCAGCCCGTCGGCGTTGATGCCGGCGTTGTTCACGACGATCTCGACGGGGCCCAGCGCCTGCTCGACCTCGCCGAACGCCGCGTCCACCGACGCCGGGTCGGTGACGTCGACGTGCACGGCGACCCCGCCCAGCTCGGCGGCCGTCTTCTCGGCCGACTCGCGGTTCCCGCCGTAGCCGACGGCGACCCGGTGCCCGTCGGCGGCCAGCGCCGCCGCCGTCGCCCGGCCGATCCCGCCCGAGCCGCCGGTGACCAGTGCGACCCGGCGGGCGCCCTCGGCGCTCGCCCCGGGCGGCGTCACGCCGGCTCGCCGTCCCAGCGCAGCAGGGCGCTGGCCCACGTCATGCCGGCGCCGAAGCCCGACAGCAGGACCACGTCGCCCCGCCTCAGGCGGCCCGCCTCGGACGCCTCGGCCAGCGCCATGGGGATGGACGCGGCCGACGTGTTGCCGTACCGGTCCAGGTTGACCGCCGTGCGCTCGACGGGGATGCCGAGGCGCGAGCAGCTGGCGTCGATGATCCGCACGTTGGCCTGGTGGGGCACGAAGAGGGTGACGTCGTCGGAGCCGAGGCCGGCCCGCTCCAGGGTGACGGCGGCCGAGTCGACCACGATCCGCACCGCCCGGCGGAACACCTCGCTGCCCTCCATGCGCATGTAGCGGTCGCCCACGGGCACCTCGAGCAGCGGGGCGGCGGAGCCGTCGCAGCCCAGGTCCCAGGCCAGCAGGCCGGCGTCGGGGTCGGCCGGCGGGCCGACCACGGCCGCCCCCGCGCCGTCGCCGAACAGGATGCGCGTGGCGCGGTCGTCGGGGTCGGTGATGCGGGTGAGGGTCTCGGTGCCGATGAGCAGGGTCGGCTGGCCGGCGCCCATGCCGGCCGACGCCACCAGCCCGTACACGAAGCCGGCGCAGGCGGCGCCCACGTCCAGCGCCCCGCAGCGCAGCCCCAGGGCCTCCTGGACGAGGGCGGCGGTGGACGGCAGGACCTGCACCGGTGTGCAGGTGGCGACCATCACCAGGCCGATGTCGCCCGGCGTGAGGCCGGCGTCCTTGATGGCGGCGGCGCCGGCGGCGGCGCCGAGGGTCGCCGAGGTCTCGTCCGGCCCGGCGACGCGCCGCTCGCGGATGCCGGTGCGCTCGACGATCCACGAGTCGCTGGTGTCGAGCATCTGCTCGAGATCGGCGTTGGTGAGCCGGGTCTCGGGCACGGCCATGCCGAGGCCGAGGATGGCGACGGCCAAGTCAGTGCACCCGCAGCCAGGCCACCGGCTGGTTCTCGCGCACGCGCTCGCCGGCGTGCGCCATCATCCCGAGGAGCCGGCCGGTGAAGGCGCTGCGGACGGGCACGGTGCGGCCGCCGACCTCGACCACGCCCACCACGTCGCCCTTCCGGACGACCTTGCCCTCGGGGGGCGGGGCGTCGTCGACGGGGCGGAAGACGCCCAGGGCGGGCGCCACGATCACCCGCTCGGGCACGCCCAGCTGTTCACCGTGCGACAGGATCGTCATGCCCGGGCCTCCACGAGATCGTCGGTGCCGCGAACGTGCACATCGGGAGCGATCCGCCTGGCCAGGCCGGCCAGCGTGCTCCCCGGTCCCACCTCGACCAGCTCGGTGGCGCCCAGGCGCACCAGCGTCTCGACCGACTCCCGCCAGCGCACGGGGCGCACGAGGTGGTCGGCCAGCCGGGTGCGCCATCCGTCGCCGTCGCTGTACGCCCGGGCGTCGCCGTTGGAGACGACCGGAGGGCCGGACGGGCGCAGCGGCGCCGTGGCCAGGTCCTCAGCGAACGCGGCCCGGGCCTCGTCCATCAGGGGCGTGTGGAACGCCCCGCCCACCTGAAGGCGGGTGGTGCGGCGGACGCCGGCGGCGGGGGCGGCGACCACGGCGGCGTCGATGCCATCGGGCGTGCCGGCGACCACGATCTGCCCGGGGGCGTTGTCGTTGGCGACCCAGCAGGCGTCGGGCGCGGCGGCGCACACCTGCTCGGCCTGCTCCGGCCGGGCGCCGAGGAGGGCGACCATCCGGCCTTCCCGGCGATCGGCGGCCCGTTGGGTGTGCCGGGCCCGGCGGGCGGCCAGGCGGATGCCGTCGTCGAAGGGCAGGACGCCCGCCGCGATGAGGGCGGTGACCTGGCCGAGCGAGTGGCCGGCCAGGGCGACCGAGTCCCCGAGGTCGTGGCGGGCCCGCTCCCACGCCATCAGCGAGGCCAGCAGGACGGCCAGCTGGGCGTCCTCGGTGCGGTCCAGCGAGGCCGCCGGGTCGAGGAGCAACGGCGACAGCGAGCGGTCGAGCACGCCCTCGGCCCGCTCCACGATCGACCACGCGTGGTCGTCCCGCCACGGTGCGCCCAACTCTGCCCTCTGGGCCCCCTGGCCGGGGAACATGACGCCTACAGGCACGCGGTTCGACCCTCTCCGTTGAACGGCTGGTTCCCCGTACGACCCCCGCCGTTCGCGGATCGTTACACGTTTCGTTCGAATCATTCGAGAACGGGGTATTAACGTGCGCCCGTGCCCGAACTGCGGGTCGACGAGCTGGCGGCGGCGGCGGGGGTCACGGTCGACGTCGTGCGGTCGTACCAGTCCAAGGGCCTCCTGCCCGCGCCGCGCCACTCCGGGCGCGTCGCCCTGTACGGCCCTCGCCACCTCGAGCGGCTCCGGACGATCCGCGAGCTCATGGAGCGGGGGCACTCGCTGAAGGCCATCGCCGTCATGCTGTCCGACCCGTCGGGCGGGCGCGCCGGGCCCGCCGGGCGCGAGGTCACCGCCGCCGCCGACGACGAGCGGCTCACCGTCAACCAGGTGGCCGATCGCGCCCGCGTCCCGCCGTCGCTGCTGCGGTCCCTGGAGGCGTCGGGCCTGCTGCGGCCCCTGCGGGCGGACGGGGACTGCTACTACACGCCGGCCGACGTGCGGGCCGTGCGCATGGTCCTCACCCTCGTCGGCGGCGGCGTCCCCCTGGAGGACTTCATGCGGGTGGCCCGCACCCAGATCGACGCGGCGGCGGCGGTGGCCGAGGGGGCCGTCGAGCTGTTCCTGCGCTACGTCCGCCAGCCGCTCCTCGACGCCGACCTGCCGGCCGAGGAGGAGGCGGCGCGCCTGGTCAGCGCCCTCAAGGCCATGCTCCAGGCCGCCAACGGCCTGGTGTCGTACAGCGTCGAACGGATGATGCTGAACCTGGTGGAGGCCCGCATCGAGTCGCTCGGGACGGGCGAGGAGCGCGAGGCGCTGCTGCGGGAGGTGGCCGGCCACCGGGCCGGCGCCGGCGCCCGGGTCGACCCCGGCGAGGTGCCGGCCCGGGCCGTCCCGTGACGGGGGCGGCGCCCGACCCGTACGTGGCGCTGCTGCCGCACCGCCCGCCGTTCCGGTTCCTCGACTCGGTGGAGTCGTGCGAGCCGGGGCGGTCGTGCCGCGGGCGCTACCGGGTGACGGGCGACGAGGCGTTCCTGGCCGGCCACTTCCCCGGCAACCCCGTGCTGCCGGCGGTGATCCAGCTGGAGGCGCTGGCCCAGGTCGGGGCCGTGGCCCTGCGCGCCCACCCCGACCACGCCGACCGCCTCCCGCTGTTCGGCGGCCTCGACAAGGCCCGCTTCCGCCGCATGGTGCGCCCCGGGGACGAGCTGGTGCTGGAGATCCTCATCGAGCGCCTGAGCATGCGGGGCGGGTGGGGCGACGCCCGGGCCACGGTGGACGGCAGGGCCGTGTGCGACGCCCGCATCCTGTTCACCTTCGCCGCCGGCGGGTAGCGCCCCGGCCGAGGTTCCCGGGTGACGCCGGGCACGCCTTCACCGGCGTGAACCTCGTGCCGGGGCCCGTTCGTCCCGCGCCTACCGTGAGGGGATGGCGAGGCAGCTCGAGGAACTGATCGAGACACCCGAGGTGGCGCCGCCGCCCGACGTGGGCGAGGCCCCCTACCTGAACCGGGAGCTGTCGCTGCTCGACTTCCAGGAGCGGGTGCTCGCCCTGGCCGAGGACACGAAGCTGCCCCTGCTGGAGCGGGCCAAGTTCCTCGCCATCTTCGCCAGCAACGTGGACGAGTTCCTCCAGGTGCGCGTCGCCGGCCTGAAGGACCAGGTCGCCGCCGACATCTCCACGCCGTCGCCGGACGGGATGACGCCCGTGCAGCAGCTGGCCGCCATCCGTGAGCGCCTCACCGGCCTGGTGGAGCGGCACGCCAAGGCCTTCGTGGACAGCGTGGCGCCCGCCCTGGCCGACGCCGGCATCCGCCTCTCCGACCTCGGGTCGCTGGACGACGACGACAAGAAGCACGTCGACGAGGTGTTCGACGACGTGTTCCCCGTCCTCACGCCGCTGGCCGTCGACCCCGGCCACCCGTTCCCGTACATCTCCAACCTGTCGCTGAACCTGGCCGTGATGGTGCGGGACCCGGTGACCGGCGAGCGCCGCTTCGCCCGGGTCAAGGTGCCGCCCCTCCTCCCCCGCTTCGTGGTGATGCCCGACGGCGAGCAGTTCGTGCCGCTGGAGCAGGTCATCGCCGCCCACCTCGGCTCGCTGTTCCCGGGCATGGAGATCGAGTCGCACGACGCCTTCCGCGTCACCAGGAACAGCGATCTCGCCGTGCCGGCGGACGACGCCGAGGAGGCCGACGACCTCCTCGCCGCCGTGGAGATGGAGCTGCGCCAACGCCGCTTCGGGCAGGCGGTGCGGCTGGAGGTCGAGGCCCGGATGCCCGACGAGATCCGCCGGCTCCTCCAGCGCGAGCTGGAGCTGGAGCCGGACGACGTCTACGCCGTGGAGGGGCCCCTCGGCCTCGACGGGCTGTGGGCCCTGTACGACCTGGACCGCCCCGACCTGAAGGACGAGCCGTGGCACGCCGTGACCCCTCCCGAGCTCGACCCCGGCGACGACGACAAGCCCGACGTGTTCGGGGCCCTGCGCACCGGCGACATCCTCGTCCACCATCCCTACGACTCGTTCACCACCACCGTGGAGGCGTTCGTCCGCCAGGCCGCCGCCGACCCCAGGGTCCTGGCGATCAAGCAGACCCTCTACCGGACATCGGGCGACAGCCCCATCGTGAAGTCGCTCATCCGCGCCGCCGAGCGGGGCAAGCAGGTGGCGGCCCTGGTCGAGCTGAAGGCCCGCTTCGACGAGCAGGCAAACATCGCCTGGGCCCGCGCCCTGGAGGAGGCGGGCGTCCACGTCGTCTACGGCCTGGTGGGGTTCAAGACCCACAGCAAGGCGCTGCTGGTGGTCCGCCAGGAGGAGGACGGGATACGCCGCTACTGCCACGTCGGGACGGGCAACTACAACCCCAGGACGGCGCGCATGTACGAGGACCTGGGCCTGCTGTCGTGCGACGACGAGCTGGGCTCCGACCTCACCGACCTGTTCAACTTCCTCACCGGTTACAGCCGCCAGCACGAGTACCGCAGGCTGCTGCTGGCGCCGACCCAGCTGCGCGCCCGCATCGTGTCGATGATCGACGGCCAGCACGGCGGCGACGGCGGCGGCGGCGGGCGCCCGCCGGGGCGCATCCGGATCAAGGTCAACAGCCTCGTCGACCCCACCGTCATCGACGCTCTGTACCGGGCGTCGGCGGCCGGGGTCCACGTCGACCTCATCGTGCGCGGCATGTGCTGCCTGAAGCCGGGCGTCCCCGGGCTCTCCGAGAACATCCGCGTGCGGTCCATCGTCGGCCGCTACCTGGAGCACTCGCGGATCTTCGCCTTCGGCGACGGCGACTCCCGCCCCGTGCGCTACCTGATCGGCTCCGCCGACCTGATGCCCCGGAACCTCGACAAGCGCATCGAGGTGCTGGTCCCGGTGGAGGACCCGGCGCTCCGGGACCGGCTCCGGGAGGTCCTCGACATCGCCTCGTCCGACGACGCCCTGGCGTGGGAGCTCGGCCCGGACGGCCGGTGGGCCAAGGTCGCCACCACCGACGGGGTGGACTGCCAGGCCGTGCTCCAGCGCAAGGCGCTCGAGCGGGCCCGCCGGCGCCACGGCGCCGACGCCGACCGCTGAAGCACCGGTGGCCGTCCTCCTCGTCCGCCACGCCGTCGCCGAGGACCGCCACCGGTGGGCGGGCGACGACGACGGCCGGCCCCTCACCGGCCGGGGCCGCGCCCAGGCGGAGGCGCTGGTCGGGCAGCTCCGGGCGCTGGCGCCCACCGACGTGGCATCGAGCCCGTCCCTGCGCTGCGTGGACACCGTGGCCCCGCTGGCTGCGGCCGCCGGCCTGGCGGTGCGTCCCGCCGAGGCGCTGGCCGAGGGGAACGGCGGGGCCGCCGCCGACCTGGTCCGCTCGCTCCTGGCGGCGCCGGGGACGGCCGTGCTGTGCACGCACGGCGACGTCGTCCCCGAGGTGCTGGACGCCCTCGGGGTCGGCTCGGGCGGCCGCTGCCAGAAGGGCTCGACGTGGGTCCTCGACGCCGGCGACGACGGTGGCGTGCGGGGCCTCTACCTGCCGCCGCCGGCGTGACGGCGCCCTACGAGGTGCGCGCCGCCGGCGGCATCGTGTGGCGGGTCGGCGACGGCGGAGCTCCCGAGGTGCTCCTCGTGCACCGCCCCAAGTACGACGACTGGACGATCCCGAAGGGCAAGGCGGAGCGGGGGGAGGCCGACTCGGCGTGCGCCCTGCGCGAGGTGGAGGAGGAGACCGGCCTGCGCTGCGAGCTGGGCGCGCACGCCGGCGATGTGGAGTACGAGGACCGCGAGGGCCGGCGCAAGATCGTGCGCTACTGGGAGATGCGCCCGCTGGACGGGGCGTTCCGCCCTCATCGCGAGGTCGACGAGGTGCGCTGGGTGAGCGTCCCCGACGCCGTCCGGCTCGTCTCCTACGAGCGCGACGTGCCCGTGCTGGAGGCGTTCGCCGCCCGTCACGAGGGCTGAGGGCGCGGCAGCAGCTGGTCGACCAGGCGGGGCACCGCCTCGGGCTCGAAGGGCTCGTGGAACAACAGGCGCCGGACGATGATGGGGCCGACCAGCGCCTCCGCCAGCAGCCCGACGTCGGTGCCCGCCCGGACCTCGCCGGTGGCGACGCCCTCGGCCAGCAGGCCGATCATGACCTCACGCCGCTCGCAGGTCAGCCGGCGATGGATGTCGAGCACCGCGGGGTCGCGCTCGGCGGCGTCGATGATCGCCGGGAGGCACCGGGACCACGTGGAATCGGCCAGGTTGGTGGCCACCTGCTGGAGCAGCGCCACCACCCGATCGCGGACGGGGCCGCCGGTCGGCAGGGCGAGCTCCGACCTGAGAACGCGCACGGCGTCCTCCACCACGGCGAGCTTCCCCGTCCAGTGACGGTAGATCGTGCTCTTCCCCACGCCGGCGCGCGCCGCCACCGCCTCGATGGTGAGCCCGCCGTAGCCCACCTCGCCCAGCAGCTCCAGGGCGGCGGTGAGGACGACGCGCCGCGAGCGCTCGATGCGGGGGTCGGGCTCGCGAGGCAGCGGCGTAGCCACGGCTCAGGCGACGTCCCAGGCGGCCTCGGGAGCGACGGGAGTCCCGGCCGTAGCCACGGCCGCCTCCTCGGCCCGGCGGCCGAACACCAGGGCGACACCGACGGCGGCGGCCAGGGCGAACAGTGCCGCGATCCAGCTCACCGAGTTGAAGGCGTCGGTAAACGCCGCCCCCGCCCGGGCCGCCAGCTCGGCACCGCCGGGGACTCCTCGCGCCATCAGGTCGTCGGCGATCACCGTGGCGGCGCCGACCGACTCCTGGGCCGCCTCGGCGACGGGCGGCGGCAGCGGCAGGGCGCCGAGGTCGATCGACGACCGGTACACGGCGCTGCTGATGCTGCCCAGCAGGGCGATGCCGAGCGCGCCCCCGACCTCCCGGGTGGTGTCGTTGACCGCCGAGCCGACTCCCGCCTTGGCCGACGGCACGGCACTCATGATGCTCCCGGTGGCCGGGGCCGCGGTGAGGCTCATCCCGGCGCCGAGCAGCACGAGGGCCACGGCGAGCAGGAGGTACGAGGTGTCGGTCCCCACGAGGGCGAGCACGGCGAACCCGGCGGCCACCAGCAGGAAGCCGGCGGACATCACCGGCCCCGTCCCCACCTTCTCGGCCAGAGCGGCGCTGCGGGGTGCCACCGCCACCAGCATGAGCGCCAGCGGGAGGGTGGAGAGGCCGGCGCTGAGGGGCGAGTAGCCGCGCACGAACTGGAGGTAGAGGGTCAGCAGGAAGAACAGGCCGAACATCACGAAGAAGGCGGCGGTGACGACCGCGCTCCCGACGCTCATGCGACGGTCCCGGAACAGGTCGAGTGGGAGCATCGGGTGGCGCGTCCGCCGCTCCCAGGCCACGAAGCCCACCAGTCCGACGACGGCCACCACGAAGGCGCCGGCCACCGACGCGCTCGTCCACCCCCGCTCGGGGCCCTCGATGATGCCGAACACCAGCGCGCCGAGGCCGACGAGGGACAGGAGGGCGCCCACGGGGTCGAGCGGGGTCACCTCGGGGTCGCGTGACGTGGGCGAGAAGAACGCCACGGCGGCGAGCACGGCGAGCACGACGGGCACGTTGGCCAGCACGGCGGAGCCCCACCAGAAGCGCTCGAGCAGCGCCCCCGACACGATCGGGCCGAGGGCACCGCCCGCTCCGGCGAAGCCGGCCCACATGGCGATCGCCTTGCGGCGCTCCTGGGGCGGGAAGATCGTGGCGATCAGCGACAGGGTGGCCGGCATGACGAAGGCGGCGCCCATGCCGGTGACGACCCGGCCGGCGATGACCTGGGTGGAGCTGGTCCCGATGCCGGCGACGACGGCGCCCGCGGCGAACACCACCAGGCCGAACATGAGCGCCTGCTTGCGGCCGAAGCGGTCGCCCAGCGCCCCCGCCGGCAGCAGGAGGGCGGCGAAGACGAGGGCGTAGGAATCGATGATCCACTGGAGGGCGCTGGCCGACGCGTCCAGGTCGCGCTGCATGCTCGGGAGGGCCACGTTGAGCCCGGCCACCGACATGACCACCATCACCAGCGACAGGCACATGATCCCGAGGAGGAACCACCGCCGGCGGTGGATGACGGGGTCCTCGTGGAGCGGGCCGTCCGTCGTGCGAGCTCGGGTCACGGATCGTCCTTTCGGTCGAGGGCGGGCTCGGCCACTTCAGGACTAGCACGTATCGCTGCGAAACGCTAGCGTTTCACTCGCTCCGGTCCCGGTCCCGGTCCCGGTCCCGGTCCCGGTCGCGTCGCCCCCGGCGACCGGGGGGAGACGAGATCGGCGCCGTCGCCGGCCGCCCCGAGAACCTCCCCCGCGCCCCGCCGGGCGCGCCCGGGAGCGAGAACCTCGGCTTCGCCGGGCGCCCACCGCACGAGCGCCCAGATCGACGCCTCCTCGGCCACCGCCTCGGCTCGGTCGAGCCGCATCCTCGTCCGGCGGCGGCGGTCGCGGCGGCTGGCGTTCGACTCGGGCACGGCGGCTCCGATCCGCGCCGGGGTCGGTTCCGGTCGCTGCGCCGGACGGTATGCAGCCGAGGTGTCCGGGCCTTCGACGGCCGGTGAACGCCGGCCCAAGTTCGGGTGGAGATCCGCCGCCGGCGGCGGCACCCCCGGGCGTCACCGAACGTTCCGCTCCTGTTCACCGTTCCGTGGTGGTTGCGCGACCACCGGCGAGGCAGGGTGGCCGGCCGTGGACACCGTCGCGCCCCATCTCGAAGCGTTGATCGAGACGCCGGCGCCCGTCCCGTCCCCCCCGATCGAGGAGCCCCCTTACCTCAACCGGGAGCTGTCGCTGCTGGCCTTCCAGGAGCGGGTGCTGGCCCTCGCCGAGGACGGCTCGCAGCCGCCCCTCGAGCGGGCCAAGTTCCTGGCCATCGTGGCGGGCAACGTCGACGAGCTCTTCCAGGTGCGGGTCGCCGGGCTGAAGGACCAGTTGGCGGCCGGCGTCGACACGGCGTCGCCCGACGGGCTCACGCCCGCCGAGCAGCTGCGGGCGATCCGCGACCGGCTCACCGGCCTGGTGGCGCGCCACTCCCGGGCGTTCCTCGACGGCGTGGTGCCGGCGCTGGCGGGGGCGGGCATCCGCCTGGTGGACTGGGAACAGCTCGACGACGACGACAAGAAGCACGTCGGGGCGGTGTTCGACGACGTCCACCCGGTCCTGACGCCCCTGGCCGTCGACCCGGGCCACCCCTTCCCGTACATCTCCAACCTGTCGCTGAACCTGGCCGTGATGGTGCGGGACCCGGTCAGCGGCCAGCGCCGCTTCGCCCGCGTCAAGGTCCCGCCCGTGCTCCCCCGGTTCCTGGCCATGCCGGACGGCGAGCGGTTCCTCCCCCTGGAGCAGGCGATCTCGGCCCACCTCGACTCGCTCTTCCCCGGCATGGTCATCGAGTGCCACTTCGCGTTCCGCGTCACCCGCAACACCGACCTCACCCTCCAGGCCGACGCCGAGGAGGCGGACGACCTCCTCGCCGCCGTGGAGATGGAGCTCCGGCAACGCCGGTTCGGCCAGGCCGTCCGCCTGGAGGTCGACGCCACGATCTCGCGCGAGGCCCGGTCGCTGCTGGAGCGGGAGCTGGAGCTCGGCCCCGAGGACGTCTACGAGGTCGCCGCCCCCCTGGGCCTGGGCGGGCTCTGGGCGCTGCACGACCTCGACCGGCCCGACCTCAAGGACGAGCCGTGGGCCGGGCTGACCCCGCCCCCCTTGGCCGACGACCGGCCCGACGTGTTCGCCGCCGTGCGCCGGGGCGACGTCCTGGTGCACCACCCCTACGAGTCGTTCACCACCACGGTCGAGGCGTTCATCCGCCAGGCCGCCGCCGACCCGGCCGTGCTCGCCATCAAGCAGACGCTGTACCGCACGTCGGGCGACAGCCCCATCGTGGAGGCGCTCATCCGGGCGGCCGAGCGCGGGAAGCAGGTCTCGGTCCTCGTCGAGCTGAAGGCGAGGTTCGACGAGGAGGCGAACATCGCCTGGGCCCGCGCCCTGGAGGAGGCGGGCGTCCACGTGGTCTACGGCCTGGTCGGCTACAAGACGCACAGCAAGACCGCACTGGTCGTCCGCCAGGAGGAGGACGGCATCCGCCGCTACTGCCACGTGGGCACGGGCAACTACAACCCCAAGACGGCGCGCACCTACGAGGACCTGGGGCTGCTCTCGAGCGACGACGACCTCGGCGCCGACCTCAGCGACCTGTTCAACTTCCTCACCGGCTACAGCCGCCAGCAGCGCTACCGCAAGCTCGTGCTCGCCCCGACGCAGCTGCGGGCGCGCATCATCGACCTCATCGACGGCGAGTGCGGAGGTGAGCGCCCCGGGCGCATCCGCATGAAGGTGAACAGCCTGGTCGACCGCCCGGTGATCGACGCCCTGTACCGGGCGTCGGCGGCCGGCGTGCGGATCGACCTCGTCGTACGGGGCATGTGCTGCGTGCGGCCCGGCGTCCCCGGCCTCTCCGACAACATCCGCGTCCGTTCGATCGTGGGGCGCTACCTCGAGCACTCGAGGATCTTCGCCTTCGGCGACGAGGCCGCCGGGCCCGTGCGCTACCTCATCGGGTCGGCGGACCTCATGCGGCGGAACATGGACCGGCGCATCGAGGCGCTGGTCCCCGTCGAGGCCCCCGAGCTGCGGGACCGCCTGGGCGAGATCCTCGACGTTCTCCTGGCCGACGACGTCCTGGCCTGGGAGCTGGACGGCGACGGCCGGTGGCGCAAGGTGGAGACGGTCGCCGGCGTGTGCTGCCAGGCGGTGCTCCAGGAACGGGCCCGGGCCCGCGCCCGGCGACGCCGCGACGCCGACGATTGAACCGGCGGGCCGGTTCAGGAAGGGCGGCCGTGGCGGGCCAGGGCGGCGTTGTCCCAGCCCGGCGTGCCCGTCACGTCGCGGGTGCACCACGCGGGGGGCGTGAAGCGGCGGGCCTCCTCCTCGGACGCGAACTCGACCTCGGCGGTGCACAGCCCGGACAGCGCTCCCTCGTAGACGTCGACGTCGGCCACCCGCTCGCCGACCCGGACCCGGTGGCGCACCTTCTCGACGCGTCGCCCCTCCGTGAACGGCCACAGGGCCTCCGCGGCGGCGACGCCGATCACCACCTCGACCTCGGTGCGGCGCAGGCCGCGGCCGGCCTTCACCGTGAGCGTCGCGTCCGCCCCGGCGATGCGGACCCGGACCTGAACGTCGCCGTCCTCGGCCAGATACCCTTGCCGCAGGCGCACGCCGGGGCCCAACCCGTCGGAGGGCGGTTCGTCCACCACGAACTTCCGCTCGATCTCCGTCGTCACGGCACCAAGCATGCGCCATCCGCCGCCGGCGGCGGAAGTCGCCCGACCGCCGGACATCCCGTGCCCGAGTGAACCCCACCGCCTTCACCTCCTCGTCGTCGAGCCCGTCGGGCGTGCTCGACGCGCTGGCCGCCGCCGGGTTCGAGATCGGTCCGCCACGGGCGCTGCGCCGCACGGTGGTCGACACGTTCGACGGCCGGCTCCACCGCGCCGGCCTCCGTCTCGAGGTGCGGGGCGCCGGGAACGGGGCGGAGGTGGTGCTGGACGACGGCCGGTCGTCGCCCGCCCGCGCCCCGGCGGCCACCGCGCCGCGACGAGCCGCCGACCTCCCCGCCGGGCCGCTCCGCTCCCGCCTCGGCCCGGTCCTCGACGTGCGGGCCCTGGTGCCGCTGGCCACGGTCACGGCCACCGTGCGCCCGGCGGTGCGGCGCGACGCCGAGGGAACGGCGCGGGTCACGGTGGACGTGCACGACGACCTGGCGGTGGACGGGGCCCCGGTGGGGCCGCCGTGGGCGGCCGAGCTGCGGGCGGGCGCCGGGTACGCCAAGGACGCCGCCTCGGCCCGCGCCCTGCTGCGGTCCCTCGGGCTGAAGGCCGGCGCCGGCGACGTGCTCGACCAGGCCCTGGCGGCCGCCGGCGTCGCCCGCCGCGGCTTCACCGGCTCGCCCACCATCGCCCTGGCCGCCGACGAGCCCGCCCTCCCCGCCTTCCGCCGCGTGCTCGCCAACCTGATGCTCGCCGTGGACGCCAACTGGCAGGGGACCGTGGACGACGTCGACCCCGAGTTCCTCCACGACCTGCGGGTGGCCGTCCGCCGCACCCGCTCCGTGCTGGCCCAGGGCCGGCGGGTGCTGCCCGCCGACGTGCGGGCGACGTACCGGGAGGCCTTCGGCTGGCTGGGCGGGGTCACCGGGCCGTCCCGGGACCTCGACGTGTACGGCATCGAGTGGGACCGCTACGTGGGGCCGCTCGGCCCCGACGTCGCCGCCGACCTGGAGCCGGTCCGCCGCCACATCGAGAGCCTGCGGTCGTCGGCCCACGCCGAGCTCTCCGACGTGCTCCGCTCCGAGCGCTACCGGGAGGTGACCGACGGCTGGCGGGCGTGGCTGGCGGGCGCCGGGCCGGTCGCCGGGGCGGGGAGGGACGCCGGGCGGGCCATCGGCAAGGTGGCCGCCGGGCGCATCCGGGACGCCCAGGCCCAGGTCCTCGAACGGGGCCGGGGGATCTCGGCGGCGACGCCGGCCGAGGAGCTGCACCAGCTTCGCAAGGATGCCAAGAAGCTGCGCTACCTGCTCGAGTGCTTCGGCGGGCTCTACGCGCCGGCGCCGCGCAAGGCCTTCGTCCAGCGGCTGAAGGCCCTGCAGGACAACCTGGGGCAGCACCAGGACGCCGAGGTGCACGTCGCCCAACTGGAGGAGATCGCCGCCGGGTTGCCCGAGGGCAGCCGCGGCCCGGCGACGCTGGTCGCCCTGGGCCGGCTGAGCGAGAGCATCGACCGGGCCCGGCGGTCCGCCCGCCAGGAGTTCGCCGGGCGCTTCCGCTCCTACGACACCAGGGCGACGGCCCGCTCCCTCGACGCGCTGCTCGACTCGTCGCCGTGACCGCGGTCCTCGCCACCTACAGCATCAAGGGGGGCGTCGGGAAGACGACCTCGGCGGTGAACCTCGCCTACGAGGCGGCCCGGGCCGGCGCCCGGGTGCTGGTGTGGGACCTCGACCCGCAGGGCGCCGCCAGCTTCTACCTGCGCGTGCGCCCCCGCGTGAAGGGCGGCTCCGAGCGGCTGGTGACCAGGGGCGGGCTCGACCGCCACGTCCGGGGCACCGACGTCCCCGCCGTCGACCTGGTCCCGGCCGACTTCTCCCTCCGCCACCTCGACCTCCACCTGGACGGGACCAGGCGGCCGACGGAGCGGTTGGCCGCCCTCCTCGCCCCCCTCGCCCCGGCGTACGACGTCGTCCTCCTCGACTGCCCGCCCAGCATCTCCCTGGCCAGCGAGGCGGTGTTCGGCGCCGCCGGCGGCCTCGTCGTCCCGGTGGTCCCGACGACCCTGTCGTCCCGCACGCTGGCCCAGCTGGCCGGGTTCCTGGAGGGCCAGCCCGGGGCTCCGCAGCTGCTGCCCCACTTCGCCATGGTCGACCGCCGCAAGAAGCTCCACCGCGACCAGCTGGAGGCGCTGGCGGCGGCGTGGCCCGCCTTCCTCACCACCGTGATCCCGAACGCCAGCACGGTGGAGCGCATGGGCGTGGAACGGGCGCCGGTGGGCGCGTTCGCCCCCGCGTCCGCCGCCGCCCGCGCCTTCCGCCAGCTGTGGGCGGAGATGGCGGCCCGACTCTGGCCGTGACCATCCCCCCCGCGCTCTAAAGGAGGGTGGCGGCCAGCGAGGCGAGCGGGCTGCGCTCGCCCTCGGTCAGGCGGATGTGGCCGAACAGCGGGCCGCCCCGGCCGCTGCCGAAGGCGGCCGTGAGCACCGACATGGCGTTGTTGTCGGCCGAGAGGAAGGGGGCGTCGATCTGGCTGGTGTCGCCGGTGAACACCACCTTGGTGCCCTCGGCCGCCCGGGTCAGGACGGTCTTGGCCACGCTCGGCTCGAGGTTCTGGGCCTCGTCGACGAGCACCCAGGTGGCGTGCAGCGAGCGGCCCCGCAGGTAGGTCACCGACTCCATCGTGAGGCGGCCCTCGGCGGTGATCTGGGCCAGGATCTCGTCGGCCGCCGCCTTGCGCCGCCCGTCGCTGACCGCCACCACCGCGTCGTGGATGGCGCCCATCCACGGGTCCAGCTTCTCGTCGAGCGTGCCCGGCAGGAACCCGAGGTCCTGGCGGCCGACGGCCACGACGGGCCGGAAGATCGCCATGCGCTCGTAGCGGCGGGACGACGGGTGGTTCCACACCTGGTCGAGACCGGCGGCGATGGCGAGGAGGGTCTTGCCCGTGCCCGCCGGCCCGTCGAGGGCGACCACGGAGACCTCGGGGTCGACCAGCAGGTCGAGGGCGAGCCGCTGTTCCACGTTGCGGGGCCTCAGGTCGAACGCCTCGACGTTGGGGCGCAGGACGTGGAGCGCGTCACCCCGGCGGCGGGCCAGGGCCGACTGCTGCCCGGCCCGGAGCACGGCGAACTCGTTCTCCCCCAGCCCGTCGGCGCCCGGCACGTCGGCGACGGCGAGGTGGCGCTCGGCGAACAGGCGGTCGATCATGGGCCCGTCCAGGCCGGCGATGGTGTGCCAACCCGGGGAGTCGCTGTTACGCCCGTAGGCGGGGACGGGGACGTACTCGCGGGCGGCGAGGCCGAGATGGGCGGCCTTGATCCGCAGCGCGGCGTCGTTCGACACCACCTCGACGGGCCCGCCCTCGCGCTGGATGCCGAGGGCGGCGGCGATGATCCGGTTGTCGGGCACCGCCAGGT
Source organism: Acidimicrobiales bacterium (assembly GCA_035540975.1). Classification (NCBI taxonomy): domain Bacteria; kingdom Bacillati; phylum Actinomycetota; class Acidimicrobiia; order Acidimicrobiales; species Acidimicrobiales bacterium. Next base: position 28,427 of record DATLFN010000085.1, on the reverse strand, counting down.
CGAGGTGGTGCCCGAGCGCCGGCCCCGGGTCGAGGCCGTTGAGGACGACGGCCAGGGTGCCGGAGTGGTCGAGCGTGACGGGGTCGACGAGCGATCCCCCGGCCGCCACCCGCAGGGCCTCGATGCGGCGGAGGGCGTCCCGGGCCGCCGCACCGACGCCGTCGGGACGCCCCTTCAGCCCGTCCAGCTCCTCGATCACGGTGAAGGGGATCCGGACCGCGCACCCCTCGAACTCCCCGATGGCCCCCGGATCGGCGACCAGCACCGAGGTGTCGACGACCACCGTCTTGGTCACGGGCGCGACGGCGCGGAGGTCCATCGGGTCACCATGCCAGCCCGGCTGGGCCAGCGGGTGGACGCCGCCGCGTGCGGCGCGCGAGGTCATCCCGCGTCGGGACCTGTGGAGGCGCGTGCCCGCGGCCGGCCCCTGCCGTCGTCCGGCCCGGGCCGGAACGACGCCGCACCGTGCGGCGGCGCCGTCTCCGATCCCCTCGGTTCGTTCGATGCCGCCGGAGAGCCGGGCGCCGGTGGGGTGCGCCCGGCCCTCCGAGGTGGTGGCCCGCCGCCGGCGGTGACCGTAGGAGACGCCGGTGCCCGCCCGTTCGCCGGCCGGTGAACGAGCCGGGAACAGGCGGTGGAGGTCCTGGCGCGCCGGCGGGGGTGCCGAACCCGGTCCATGAGGACGGGCCCGTCCCTACAGGACGCCCTGCCTCCAGGGGCCGGTGACGGCGAAGGTGATCCCCGGGCTCTGGATGTTGAGGAACAACCAGTTGCCGTTCTTCGGCTCGAAGGTGGCGCCGCACCACTCGGAGCCGGTGAAGTCGGTGCTCGTGTACCCCCTGGCCGCCCGCACCTCCTCGGGGAGCACCACGGCGTTCTGGGCGAACCTGAAGATCTCGCCGCCCGGCGTGAGCCCGTGCACGAACTCGAGCCCGCTCCCGTCCTCGCACAGCACGACGCCGCCGCGCGGGCTCACGCACACGTTGTCCGGTGCGTTGAGCACGTTGGCGTCGGTCGACGCGTAGACGGCGGTGAACGTCTGCGCCGCCGGGTCGAGGGCGAACACCTGGCCCTGGCTCACCGGGCCCCCGTTGGTGGCGACCACGTAGACGACGCCGTTGCCGTACCAGGCGCCCTCCCCGCGGCTGATGCGGGCCGCACCCTTGGGCTGGACCTGCTGCCACGTCGAGGGCTGGCCCGGTGCCCAGTCGGCGACGTCGACCGCGACCCACTCGGCGACGGTGTCCGACGTGCCCGTCGCCCACGGCTTGGTGTCGGTGGTCGAAGCCAGGCGCATGGCCTCGAGGTCGCCCCCCTGAGCCAGGTCCGCCGGGACCACCGGCCGGAAGCGGTACAGCGCCGACGACGAGGCGTCCTCGGTCAGGTACACGAACCCCGTGGCCGGGTCCGTCGCCGTGGCCTCGTGGGAGAACCGGCCCATGGACCTGAGCGGGACCGGCGAGCCCACGCCGTCGGCCGGGACCTCGAAGACGTAGCCGTGACGGACGCCGCCCACGACGTCGGTGGTCTCCTCGCACGTCAGCCAGGTGCCCGCCGGCGTGGGGCCGCCGGCACAGTTGCGGATGGTGCCCGTCAGGCTGGCCCAGCTGTCCACCAGCTCCCCCTTGTCCGGGTCGAACACCAGCGTCGTGGTGCCGCCGCCGGCGGCCGGGTCGTAGGTGAGCGACGGCCCGGCGAACGGCGTGGCGCGCCCGCGCTCGTGGTTGCGGACGAGGTGGACCCGGTCCCCGACCCGGAACGCGGCCATGCCGTCGTGGCTGCCCGGCGTGGGCGTCCCGTCGGACATGGGGTCGTGGGTCCAGCCGAAGCTCAGGTACTCGAAGCCCCGGGGCAGCATCAACAGCTCCAGCCCCGTGGTCTGGTCCCGTGCCGGGTGGAGCGGGCCGTAACCGGCGTCCCCGGAGACCTTCGCCCCGGCAACGCCGGCACGGCCCGGCGTCGCGCCCGCCGCCCGCCGGGCGAGGGCGCCGAACGGCCCGATCGCCGCCCCTGCCGCTCCGGCCGCCAGCGCTCCCCGGAGGAAGCCCCTCCGGTCGACACCCGCGGCCTGCTCCTTCGTCTGACTCACATGCCCTCCTCGGTCTCGTCGGCCCGGGCGAAGCTAGGGGCCGGAGTTGGCTCCGAGATGGCCCGGCCGTGGCCGGCGGGAGACGATTCCCCGAACAGTCGGGCGACGCCGTCAGGCGCCGCGGCGCTCCCGCCACCGAGGGGGCAGCTCCACCGCGTCCACATGGAGACGGCGGCCGGTGACGTCCTCGAACAGGGCGCGCTTGCGGCGCGCGCCCCACAGCTCGAGGTCGGCGTCGCTGGTGGCGTGCACCCGGAGCTCGACGCGTTCGTCGTCGATTGAGACGTCGATCGCCTCGACCGCCCCGGCGTGCGCCCGGTCCAGCCCGTCGGCCACCTGGAGGAGGGCGGTGAGGAACCGCACCGCCGGTCTCTCGTCGGGGTCGATGTTGGCGTACGGCTCGAAGGAGGGCTTCGGTTCGCCCTGGCGGTGGTAGCGCCCGAGGGTCGCCAGCACGAGCACCTCCTGGGGCGAGAACCCCCGGAGGCGGCCGTGCTGGATCAAGTACGCGGTGTGCTTGTGGTGCCCCTCCCCGGAGACGTGCTCGCCGATGTCGTGGAGAAGGGCGGCGTGCTCCAGGAGCTCGCGGTGGTGCTCGGACAGCCCGTGCAGCTCGGCCGTCTCGTCGAACAGGCGCAGGGCGAGCCGGGCGACCTGGCGGGCGTGGTCCTCGCGCCAGCGGCAACGACGGCACAGGTCGAGCACCGACTCCGTCCGCATGACCCTCGGGTCACCGGCGGCGTCACCGTCCCCCGCCGCATCGAGCGCGTCCAGCACCATGCCCTCGCGCAGCGCCCACTCGCCCACCACCATCTCGTCGAACCCGAACAGCTCCAGGGCGACCAGGGCCAGCAGCGAGCCGGCCGGCACCAGCTCGGCCCGGCGGGCGTCCAGCCCCGCCATCTTCCGGCGTTGCGACGCGGTCTGGGCGACGAGGTCCTCGTGGAGCGACTCCAGCGCCTCTCGGGCGACGTGCAGCTGGTTGACCGAGATGGGGACGGCGCCCGTCTCACGGGCAGCCGTCATCTTGGCCAGGTCGCAGAACGTGCCGCTCGTGCCCACCAGCAGCGTAGGGCCGAACCCGCCGACCTGCTCGGCGAACGGCTCGAGCACGGACACCATGCGCTTCCTCAGGCGCTTGAGGTCACCGGGCTTGGGCGGGTCGTTGCGGACCAGCTCGGCCGTCAGGCGCCCGACGCCCAGCTTCACGCTGGTCGCCCAGTGCAGCGCCGCGACGTCGCCCACCACGATCTCCAGGCTGCCTCCGCCCAGGTCGAGGCACAGCGCCGGTCCGGGCTCGATCAGCACGCTGGCCTGGACGGCCCGGAAGATCAGCGCCGCCTCCTCCCGCCCGCTGATGACCTTGACGTCCACACCCGCCTCCGCCCGGAAGCGCTCGACGAGGGCGGCGCCGTCCTCGGCCTCGCGGATGGCGGCGGTGGCGCAGGCGACGATCTCGCTGACGCCCGCCGCCTCGGCCAGCGCCCGGAAGCGCCGCACCGCCTCGAGCGCCCCCTCGCTCGCCCCCTCGCCCAGCCGGCCGGTGCGGGCCACCACCTCGCCCAGGCGCAGCATCTCCTTCTCCCGCAGCACCGGCACGAACGTGCCGTCGGGGCGCGACTCGGCCACGAGGAGGTGGAACGAGTTGCTGCCCAGGTCGAGGGCGGCGATGCGCACACCCAACGGTACGGGAGGCGGCGACGGGCCCGGGGGTGCCGACGTGAACGTCATCGGAACGGGCGCCGAACTCCCCGGGCGTGACACGTCGGTTTCATCCAGACGTCATTTCCCCGCCGACCCGAGGCCACACCCGCGCCACCACCCGCCGGTAGCGTCGCCGGGACGGTCGCGTCTCCCGCCGGCCCACGACCCGGCAGGAGGGCGGCCCAGGTCCCGGCGGCAGCCGGCGTCACCGGCCGGCTGCCGCCCCCCGGACGGCAGCCGGTGCAGGCCTCGCGGTCGCGGTCCGGTCCGCGGGCGCCTTCGATGTTCAACCGCCGTTCACCTGGCGTCCATCCGCCGGTGTGCCCCCGGTCAGGGCCGTTCCCTACGGTACGGGGCGAGGGACCGCGACACGGACCGGCCGTGCGACGACCCACAGGAGGGCTCTTCCGACCATGAGGCGATCGAGTGCGGGATTCGTCCGGGTGCTGGCGGCGGCGGCCGCGGCGGCGCTGGTGCTGGGAGCCTGCGGAGGCGACGACGACGCCGCAGGCGACGCCGCCGGCTCGGGGTCGGGAGCCGAGCTGTCGGGTGCGATCACCATCGACGGGTCCTCGACGGTGGCGCCCGTCAGCGAGGCCATCGCCGAGGAGTTCCGCACCGAGCAGCCCGGCGTGGACGTCTCCGTCGGCACCTCCGGCACCGGGGGCGGCTTCAAGAAGTTCTGCAACGACGAGATCGACATCGCCGACGCGTCCCGCCCGATCAAGGACGAGGAGGTGGCGGCGTGCGAGGCGGCCGGCGTCGACTACACGGAGTTCCGGGTCGGCCTCGACGGGCTGGCCATCGTCACCTCGGCCGAGAACGCCTTCCTCGAGTGCCTGACCATCGAGCAGCTGGGCACCATCTTCAAGGAGGGCGGGGCCTCCACCTGGGACCAGGTCGACCCGAAGTTCCCGGCCGAGAAGATCGCCATCTTCGCCCCGGGGACGGACTCGGGGACCTACGACTTCTTCGTCGAGGAGGTCCTGGGCGCCCCCGACGACGAGGGGAGCCTGAAGGCCCGCACCGACTACACGGCGTCGGAGGACGACAACACCCTCGTGCAGGGCATCAAGGGTGAGAAGAACTCGTGGGGGTACTTCGGTTTCGCCTACTTCACCGAGAACGAGAGCGTCCTCAAGGCCGTCGAGGTGGCGGGCGAGGACGGCACCTGCGTGGAGCCCAGCGACGAGACCGTCGAGTCCGGCGACTACCCGCTGAGCAGGCCGCTCTTCATCTACGTCAAGAACTCGGCGCTGAGCCGTCCGGAGGTGCAGGAGTTCGTCCGGTTCTACCTGGAGACGACGCCCGAGCTGATCACCGACGTGGGCTACACCCCGGCTCCTGCCGAGGACTACGAGAAGGGCCTCGAAGCCCTCGAGTCGGCGGGCTAGTCCCGCTGGCGGACGCTGGCTGGCGGACCGGCCGGCAGCTAGCGTCCGCCCGTTCGCAGCCATGGCGACCTCGATCCCCATCCCCGACCGCAACATCACCCGCCACCGGTCACGACCGGGTGAGCGGGCCGTGGTCGGGCTCCTCGCCGTTTGCGCCGTCGTCTCCGTGCTGGTCACGCTCGGGATCATCGCCGTCCTGGCGGGCGAGACGATCAGCTTCTTCGCCAAGGTGCCGGTCCTCGACTTCCTGACCGGGACGCGCTGGGCGCCCCTCGGTGGCCGGGTCGAGGCCGGTGACTTCGGGGTCCTCCCGCTGATCAACGGGTCGCTGATGATCGCCGTCGGCTCGCTGTTCGTCGGGCTCCCGCTGGGGCTCGCCACCGCCGTCTACCTGGCGGAGTACGCCCGGCCCCGGGTGCGGTCCGTCGTCAAGCCGGTGCTCGAGGTGCTCGCCGGCATCCCTACCGTGGTGGTGGGGTTCTTCGCCCTGAACTTCGTGACGCCGACGCTCCTGCGACCGATCTTCGGCGACGAGCGCGTGTTCATCTTCAACGCCGCCGCCGGCGCCGTCGCCGTGGGCCTGATGATCCTGCCCGTCATCGCCTCGATCAGCGAGGACGCCATGCGCGCCGTCCCCCAGGCGCTGCGGGAGGCCGCCTTCGGCATGGGGGCGAGCAGGCGGGTGGTGGCCCTGCGGGTGGTGATGCCCGCCGCCCTGTCGGGCATCGCCGCCTCGGTGATCCTGGCCGTCTCCCGGGCCGTGGGCGAGACGATGGCGGTCACCATCGCGTCGGGCAACACGCCGCGGCTGACCACCGACTTCTTCGACTCCATCCAGACCCTCACCGCCTACATCGCGCAGACGGTGAGCGGCGAGGCGGCCGCCGGGTCCATCCGCTACGAGTCGCTCTTCGCCGTGGGCGCCACGCTGTTCCTCATCACCCTGGGCATGAACCTCCTCAGCATCCGCCTCGTGCGCCGGTTCCGGCAGGCGTACCAGTGACGGCCGTCGCCGTCGGGGCACCCGCCGGCCTCGGCCGGGGCGCCAGCCGGACCCGACTCAGCCTCCTGCTCGACGGCGTCGCCGCCTTCAGCCTTTTCCTGGGGACGTTCCTCGGCGTCGTCGCCCTGGGGCTGCTCCTGGTGACGATCTACGACCGGGGCTGGGACCGGCTGGCGGCCGACCCGGGCGCCTTCTTCGGCAACTTCGTGTCCCGGTTCCCCGCCCGGGCCGGGATCAAGGCGGCCCTGTACGGGACGATGTGGCTGATGGGGCTCACCGCGCTGTTCAGCTTCCCCGTCGGCGTCGGCGCCGCCGTCTACCTCGAGGAGTTCGCTCCCAGGAACCGCCTCACCAACCTCATCGAGGCCAACATCGCCAACCTGGCCGGGGTCCCCTCGGTGGTCTACGGGATCCTCGGCCTCGGCGTGTTCGTGCGGTTCCTGGGGATGGGCCCCAGCCTGCTCGCCGGCGGCCTGACCCTCGGCGTGATGAGCCTCCCGGTCATCATCATCGCCGCGCGCGAGTCGCTGCGCGCCGTTCCCGAGTCGGTGCGGCTGGCCGCCTACGCGCTGGGGGCCACCAAGTGGCAGGCGGTGCGCCACCACGTGCTCCCGGCGGCCATGCCGGGAACGATGACCGGGGTCATCCTGTCGCTGTCCCGTGCCATCGGGGAGACGGCCCCCCTCCTCGTCATCGGTGCCGCCGTCTCCATCTTCAACACCCCCGACGACGTGCGCGACCCGTTCTCGGCGCTCCCCGTGCTGATCTTCAACTGGACCAGCCGGCCGCAGCCGGCGTTCGCCGAGGCGGCGGCGGCCGCGAGCATCGTCCTGCTCGCCATGCTGCTGGCGATGAACGCCGTGGCCATCTTCGTCCGCAACCGATTCTCGACCCGGTGGTGACCACGTGCCCGACCCGAATGCCACGTTGAGCCAGTCAGCGGGCGCCCCCGGCACCGCCGGCCCCACCCGGCGACCGGAGGTGCCGGCCGCCGACGACCCCCCCACGGTGGCCGCCGGAGCGCCGGTGTTCCGCATCGACGACCTGAGCTTCTTCTACGGGGCCTTCCGGGCCATCCGCGGCGTCACCATGGACATCGCCGAGAACCGGATCACGGCCGTGATCGGCCCGTCCGGGTGCGGCAAGAGCACGTTCATCCGCTGCCTCAACCGGATGAACGAGCTCATCCCCGGCACGCGCGTGGAGGGGCGCATCGCCTACCACGACCAGGACCTGTACGGCGACGACGTCGACCCCATCGAGGTCCGGCGGCGCATCGGCATGGTGTTCCAGAAGCCCAACCCGTTCCCCAAGTCCATCTACGACAACGTGGCCTTCGGGCCCCGGGTGAACGGGATGAAGCCGTCCAGCATGGACGACCTCGTCGAGGAGTCCCTGCGCAAGGCGGCCCTGTGGGACGAGGTGAAGGACAAGGTCAAGAAGAGCGCCTTCTCGCTGTCCGGCGGCCAGCAGCAGCGCCTGTGCATCGCCCGCTGCATCGCCGTCCGCCCCGACGTCATCCTGATGGACGAGCCGTGCTCGGCCCTCGACCCGCTGGCGACCAACCGCATCGAGGAGCTCATGATGGAGCTCAAGCGCGACTACACGATCGTGATCGTCACCCACAACATGCAGCAGGCGGCCCGGGTGTCCGACCGGACCGCCTTCTTCACCGCCGAGGTGAGCGACGAGGGCCGGGAGCGCACCGGCGTGCTGGTGGAGTTCGACCGCACGGAGCGCATCTTCACCGCCCCCTCCGACCGCCGCACCGAGGACTACATCACCGGCCGCTTCGGCTGACCGCTGCGCTGTCAGCCCGGCCGCAGCGAGCCGTCCGGCGCGGCACCGGGCGGACCGGGCACGACGTCGGCACCCTCGTGGTCGTCGGCGGAGACGTCGTCCTCCGACCACTCGCCGGTGACCATGAACCGCACCCGGCCGCTCACGTTCACGGCGTGGTCGGCGATGCGCTCGTAGTACCGGCCCACCAGGGCCACCTGGACGGCCCGGTGGAGCGACGCCTCGTCGGGGGCACCGCCGGCGAAGATGGCCCGGAACAACGACTTCTGGAGATCGTCCATGACGTCGTCCATGTCGACGAGCGCCGCCGCCTGCAGGGGGTCCCCGTCCCGGAAGGCGGTGATGGCCAGCCGCGCCTGGTCGGCCGCCTGGGCCCCCATGCGCTCGATGAGCCCGCGGAGCTTGGGGTCGAGACCGTGCGGGTAGAGGCGACGCGTCGTCTTGGCGACGTTGACCATCAGGTCGCCGCACCGCTCCACCTCGTGGATCACCCGGAGGATGGCGACGACGGTGCGCAGGTCCCGCGCCATGGGGTTCTGGCGGGCCAGGACGACGTAGGCGCTCTCCTCGATCTCGTGGGTCAGGGCGTCCATGTCGGCGTCCGACGCCACCACCCGCTCGGCGGCGGCCAGGTCGGCGTCGAGCAGGGCCTGCGTCCCCGCCGTGATCTCCTCGATGGCCATGGCGCCCAGCCGCACGGTGTCGTCCACCATCTGCTGGAGCTGCTCGTGGTAGCGCTTGCGGGTGTCACCCATCGGCGCCAGTGTCGCACGCGCGGCGGGCGGGCTCGCCTGCCCCGTCAGGGAGCCACCTTCTCGTAGCGGTAGCCCAGGCCGCGGATGGTGACGATCCGCTCGGGGTTCGACGGGTCGACCTCGAGCTTGGACCGCAGCCGCTTGATGTGGACGTCCAGGGTCTTGGTGTCGCCGACGTAGTCCGTCCCCCACACCCGGTCGATGAGCGTGTCCCGGGTGAGGACCCGCCCGGCGTTGTCGAGCAGCACCTCCAGCAGGTCGAACTCCTTGAGGGGCAGGGCCACCAGGTCGCCCCGGACGGTGACCTCGTGGCGCTCGGGGTCGAGCCGGACGTCGCCCACCTCCAGCACGGCACCGCTCGAGCCGGCCGACTCGTCGTCGCGCGGGGCCCGGCGCAGCACGGCCCGCATCCTGGCCACCAGCTCGCGGAGGCGGTACGGCTTGGTCACGTAGTCGTCGGCTCCCACCTCGAGGCCGACGACCGTGTCGATCTCCGATCCCTTGGCCGTCACCATGATGATCGGCGTGCGCGAGCGCTGGCGGATCTCGCGGCAGACGTCCACCCCGGACAGGCTGGGCAGCATGACGTCCAGCAGGACGAGGTCGGGCCGCACCGCGTCGAAGAGGGCGAGGGCGGTGATGCCGTCCCTCGCCACGTGCACGAGGAAGCCCTCCCTCTTCAGCCCCACCACCAGGGCCTCCACGAACGAGTCCTCGTCCTCCACGACCAGGACGGTGGGCAGGGTCTCGGCCATGGCGCTCCTCATCCGGCGTCGGCCATCAAGCCGACCGGTCCCGGCGTCGCCGGCAGGCGCAGGGTGAACGTGGAGCCCTCGCCCTCCACGGACTCGACCAGCACGTCTCCGCCGTGGTTGGAGGCGATGTGGCGGACGATCGAGAGGCCCAGCCCCGTCCCTCCGGTGTCGCGACCCCGGCCGCGGTCGACGCGGTAGAAGCGCTCGAAGATGCGGCCCAGGTCCCTCGACGGGATGCCGATGCCGGTGTCGCGTACCGACACCTCGATCACCGACCCGTCGGTCCGGGCCCGCACCTCGACGTACGAGCCCTCGTCGGAGTACTTCACGGCGTTCTCCAGCAGGTTGGCCAGCGCCGACACCAGCTGGCGACGGTCGCCCTCCACCGTCCACGTCCGGGGCGGCTCGACCACCTCGAGGCGGACCGAGCGCAGCGACGCCGCCGGCTCGACCTGCGCCGCCGCCGCGGCCACCACCTCGCCCACCCTGACGGGTTCGTGGAGCGCCGACTCCTCCGCCTCGAGGCGGCTGAGGTCGAGCAGGTCGTCGATGATCTTCGCCACCCGGAACGCCTCGTCCTGGATGCGGCCGGCCAGCCGGTGCACCGTCGTCGAGTCGTCCTCGCCCACCAGGGTCTCGGCCAGCAGACCCACGGCCGCCACCGGCGTCTTCAGCTCGTGGCTGACGTTGGCCACGAAGTCACGGCGCACGGCGTCGAGGCGCCGGCGCTCGGAGACGTCCTCCACCACCACGGCCGACGACCGGTCGCCGAGCGGCACGGCGGCCAGCGACAACATGCGCCGGGGCGGCCCGTACAGCTCCAGGGGGCGGGACGCGGCCTCGCCGTCGGCCGCCGAGGCCAGCAGCTCGGCGAGAGCCCGGGAGACCAGGGCGTTCGACGCCCCCCCGCCCAGCACGTCCTCGGCGGCGGCGTTGCGGAAGCGCACGCCGCCGTCCGGGCCGGCGACGACGACGCCCAGGGGCACCGCCTCCAGCGCGCCCCGGAGGGACGCGACCAGGGCAGCCTGGTCCCTCGCCCGGTCGGCCACCTCGTCCGCCGCCCGGTCCAGCCGGGACAGCGCCGCCTCGAGACGGGCGCCGCCCGGCGTCGCTCCGCCGGGACGCAGCCGCGCCACGACCGCCTCGACGCGAGCGGCGGCCCGGCGCTCGGCCCGGGCCCGCGCCACCATCACCAGCGACACCACGGCACCCGCCGCGACGACCACACAGGCCAACAGCACCGGCACACGACGACGTTACCGAGGAGCGGCGCCCGGTGAGCCCCCGGAGCCGTCGCCGGGACCAGTGTTCACCGGTCGTTCACCGCGCCGTCGCCGGGGGGTGGCCGGGCCGGCCCCCGCGCTCCGTATGGTGGGAGCCGAGGCCAATGCCCGAGCCGACCAGGACCGTGTTCGATCGTGAGCTGGCCGACCTGGACGCCGACTTGGCGTGCCTCGCCGCCCGGGTCGGCCAGGCCCTGGCCGCCGCCGCCGAGGCCCTCGTGACCGGTGACCACGACCTGGCGGCCGGGGTCGTCGACGGGCATGCCGCCATCGACGCCGCCATCCGCCGCTGCGAGGGCCGGGCCTTCGAGTCGCTGGCCCGCCAGCAGCCCGCCGCCGGCGACCTGCGCTTCCTGGTGACCGTGGTGCGGCTGACCCACGAGCTGGAGCGCTCGAGCAAGCTGGTCCGCCACGTCGCCGCCTTCGCCGCCAGGCCGCACGCCCCCCTCCCTCCCCGCCTGGGCGGCCTGCTGGGCCGCATGGCGGACGAGGCCCACCAGCTGTTCCAGGGCTCGGTGGAGGCGTACGTCCGGCGAGACGTCGCCGCCGCCGAGGCCCTCGACGTCTGGGACGACCGTCTCGACGAGCTGCACCGGCGTTTCCTCGCCGAGGTGTTCCGCACCCCGCCCGACCTGGCCACGACCCTCGACGTGGTCCTGGTCGGTCGCTACCTGGAACGGGTGGCCGACCATGCGGTGATCGTCGGCCGGCGTGTGCGCTACCTCGTGACGGGGCAGCTGTGAGGACGATCGGCGGGGACGACCGGCGGTGACCGAGGACGGGCGCGAATGGCTGGGGCCGGGCCGGCAGCGGTTCCACGCCCGGATCGCGTCGCTCCAGCGCGCCGTGGTGGGCATCGGCTTCGAGGTCCAGCGGTCCGTGGCCGAGGCGACCGACGCCTGGTTGCGGCGGGACTGCGAGGCGGGGCGGGGCGTCGACGCCCGCACGGCGGGCTGGTCGGCGCGGGCGCGCGACGCCGAGCTGGCCGCCTACGATCTCATCGCCACCCAGCAGCCCATGGCCGTCGACCTCCGCCGCCTGGTCGCCCTCGTGCGCCTCACCGAGGCGGTCTCCCGGGCGGGCGACCTGGTGGCCCACGTCGCCCGGTCCGCCTGCTTCGAGCGGGACGCCTCGGACTTCGGCCCCGGGTTGCGGGTCCTGGTGGTGGAGATGTCGACGGCGGCGGCGGCCGAGCTGGGTGCCGCGCTCACCGCCTACCAGGCGGGCGACGCCGAGGCCGGCCAGGGCGTCGAGGCGTCCGACCGCGACCTGGACGTGCTGCGGACCGAGCTGTTCGCCGCCCTCCTCGCCGGCGGCACCGAGACGGCGCCCGCCGTCGACCTGTCGCTGCTGGGCCGGTTCTACGAGCGCATCGGCGACCACGCCGTCGAGATCGCCCGGCAGGCCGAGTTCGTGTCCACCGGAGGGTCGCCCTACGCCCCGTAGCCCACCGGGAGGAGCCGGTCGCCGTCGGGCATCCGGTAGTACACCTGCCAGTGGTAGTAGCCCAGGTACGCCCGCTCGTCGGCCTCCATCTGCTCGGCGTAGGCGGTCACGGCGCGCACGTAGCGGTCGCTGCGGTTGTAGTTGAACAGCGCGTTGGCCATGTTGCCGGGGGCCCCGTTGCGCACGAGGTAGCGGGCGGCGGCGAGGATCGAGTCCCGGTTCGAGTTGATGTCGCCGCCGGCGCCGTACTGGCCCCAGGTGGCGGGGAGGAACTGCATGGGGCCCTGGGCCCCGGCCGTGCTGGTCCCCCGGATCCGGCCCATTCGCGTCTCGACCAGGTGGATGGCGGCCAGGTACTGCCACGGGGCACCGAGCTGGGCTTCCGCCGCCTTGTAGTACCCGAGCAGCTCCTCGGGCGGTGCGGGGGCGACGATGCGCCACGGCGGCAGGGCGTCACGCGGCTTGGTGAGGGCCCGCAGGTCGGCGCCCGCCGACACGTTGGCCCGCACGGTGGCGTGCAGCCCGGCGGGCAGGCGGGCGAGCACGTCGTCCAGCCAATCGGGCCTGGCCGTGAGCTGGCGGTAGGCCGCCTGCTGGGCGGTCCCGTGCCGCTCCAGGTCGGCGGCCGGCGTGGCCGCGTCGCGGATGGCCGCCTCGCTGGTGGCGATGGCCGACGCGATGGACGCCGGGTCGCCCTCGCCGAGCACGCTGAGGCCGCCCCCCCGCCGCCCGGTGGTGGTGGTGGTGGTGGTGGTCGGGGCCGGTGCGGCCGCCGTCGTGGCGACGGTCATCGACGGCGGCGGCGTCGTGGCGACGGTGGTCGACGCGTCGCCGTCGGTGCCGATCGTCGGGTCGTCCTCGCCGGCGTTGCAGCCGGCCACGCCGGCCAGGACGGCGAGGAGCACGGGGACGGCGGCGGCACGGCGCATCCGCAGCAGGCTACCGGCCGGGGACGGGCGGTCAGCGGCGGCGGCGGAACAGCCCTTCCTGCACCACCGACACGGCGTGGACGCCGTCCCGGCGGTAGATGCGGCCCTGGCCGAGCCCCCGGGCGCCGGACGCCGAGGCGCTCTCCTGGTCGTACAGCAGCCACTCGTCGGCCCGGAAAGGGCGGTGGAACCACATGGCGTGATCGAGGCTGGCGCCCATCAGCGCCGGGTCCAGCCAGCTGGTCCCGTGGGCCAGCAGGATGGAGTCGAGCAGCGAAAGGTCGGAGGCGTAGGTGACGACGCAGGCGTGCAGCAGCGGGTCGTCGGGCAGCGAGCCGTCGGCCCGGAACCACACCTGCTGGCACGGCGGCCGGCCCGGCCCACCACCGGTGGCGTGGGGCGGCTCGTCCGCGTGGCGCAGGTCGATGGGCTGCGGCCGCGAGTACCACTCGCCGACCTGGTCGCGGTAGGGCGCCAGCCGCTCGGCGAACGTCGGCAGCCCCTCGGGCGGCGGTGCCTCCGGCATGGGCAGCTGGTGGTCGAAGCCGTCCTCGTCGGCGTGGAACGACGCCGCCAGGTTGAAGATCGCCTGACCGTGCTGGATGGCGACGACGCGGCGGGTGGTGAAGGAGCGGCCGTCGCGGATGCGGTCCACGTCGTAGAGGATCGGCACCGACGGATCGCCCGGGCGGAGGAAGTAGGCGTGCAGCGAGTGGACGGCCCGGCCCGTCTCGACGGTGCGGCCGGCCGCCACCAGCGCCTGCCCGGCCACCTGGCCGCCGAACACCCGCTGACGCTTGTCGTCCGGGCTGCGACCGCGGAACACGTTCACCTCGATCGGCTCCAGGTCGAGCAGCGCGACCAGGTCGCCGAGGGCGGTCATGGGCTCATCCTGGCACCGCCTCCGTACGCGCCGCCGCCCGGTGCCGGGGCACCGGGCGGCGCGGGGAGAGGGTGCGGACGGGTTACGGAGTGGAGGTGGACGTCGAGGTGGGCGGGCCCACGCCCTCCGGACGGTTCTCCGCCGCCTTGCCGGCGTCGCCGGAGCTGCCTCGCTCGGTGGCCCGGTTCTCGGCGCCCTGCTCGTTGTCGGCCGTGGCCGGCGGCTTGGGCCCCTCCGAGTTGCCGGGGCTCTCCGGACGGCCGGCCTCGCCGCCCTCGGCGGCATCCTTGCGGGCCTCGGCCGCGGCCTTGGCCTCGGCGGCCTTGTCGGCGCCGGTCGACCTGGTCTCGTCCTTCGGCTCGTCGGCCTCGTTCGCCTCGGATTCGTCGTCGCCGTTCAGCGAGGACAGGGGCTTGCCACAGTCCGACTCGGCCGCCACCTGGCGCTCGTTGACGTCGGGGGTGGCCGGGTCGTCCGGGTGGGCCTTGACGTACTGGCCGTGGTTGCCCTTGAAGGGCTCGGGCGGGTCGCCCACGGTGCAGCCCTCGAGGAAGCGCTCGGTGCCGGGCCCGCCCTCGGCCCTGGCGGCGGCGCGGGCGGCCTTCTTCGCCGCCTGCTCGGCCTTCTTGTCGCCGTCCTCGTCGTCGACCAGCTGGGCGGCGGCCAGCACCTCACGGGCGACCGAGCCGGCCTGCTCGGGCAGCGACCCGGGGAGGGCGGCGGCCAGCCCGGTCCCGCCCAGGAGGGCGCCCGCCAGCATGGTGCCGGCCAGGAGGGGGCGCATGCGGCTGCGGCCCGGCGCCGGGGTGGCGGCGGAGAGGTAGGCCTGGTGGCGGGCGGCCACGTCGGGGTCGACGGGCTGGGTGCCGAGCTCGTGGAGCCGGCGGACGGCGGGAGACTGGTCGTCGTGTTCCATGCCCGGGTGAGCGCCGGCCGGGAGGCTCAGGATACGGGCGGGGTGGTGAGGTTGTCCTCGGCCGCCGACGGCAGGACGGCCAGGGTCGGCGACGCAGCCGCCGGCGGTGGTGGTGCGGGCGGTGGTGGTGCGGGCCGGTCCACGAGCGACGAGAGCGTCTCCAGCGCCCGGTGCTGCATCGCCTTCACGGCGCCCACCCGGCGCCCGGTGATGCGGGCCACGTCGGCCAGCGGGAGGTCGGCCACGAAGCGCAGGACGACGACCTCGCGCTGGTCGGGCGTCAGCCGCGAGAGGGCCTCGACCAGCTCGGGGTCGAACGGGTCGGCGGGCGGCGGGGCCGGCGCGTGGGGGACGTCCCGGTCGACCAGCCGGGGTCGCCGGGACGCCCGGCGGCGGGCGTCCAGCAGGCGGTTGTGGGCGATGGCGAACACCCACCGGCGGAGCGCGGCGTCGTCGCCCTCGAACTTGTGGAGGTCGCGGGCGACCTGGAGGAACACCTCGCCCAGCAGGTCCTCGGGGTCGGGCGCCCGCTGGGCGCGGAGGTAACCGAGCACGGGCGGCGCCAGCCGCCGGTAGACGTCTTCCGCCGAGGACGCCACCGTCAGCGCTCGGCGATGGGCACGTAGTCCCTGGTGCCGGGGCCGACGTAGAGCTGGCGCGGGCGGGCGATCTTCGAGTTCTGCTCCAGCAGCTCGACCCAGTGCGCCAGCCACCCCGACGTGCGGGGGATGGCGAAGAGGACCGGGAACATCTCCACCGGGAAGCCCATGGCCTGGTAGATGAGCCCGGAGTAGAAGTCCACGTTCGGGTAGAGCTTCCGGGAGATGAAGTAGTCGTCGGAGAGCGCCGCCTCCTCCAGCTTGAGGGCGATGTCGAGGAGGGGGTTGGCGCCGGTGACCGCGAACACCTCGTCGGCGACCTGCTTGATGATCCGGGCGCGGGGGTCGTAGCTCTTGTAGACGCGGTGGCCGAAGCCCTGGAGGCGGGCGCCGCTGCCCGACTTCACGCTCTTGAGGAAGTCGGGGACGTTCTCGATGGACCCGATCTCGGTGAGCATGCGGATGACCGCCTCGTTGGCGCCGCCGTGGCGGGGGCCGTAGAGGGCGGCGGCGGCGGCCGCGCACGCCGAGTACGGGTCGGCATGGGCGGACCCCACGGTGCGCATCGCCGTCGTCGAGCAGTTCTGCTCGTGGTCGGCATGGAGGATGAACAGCACGTCGAGCGCCCGCGACAGGGCCGGGTCGGCCTCGAAGCGGGGTTCGGCGACCTTCCACATCATCGACAGGAAGTTGGCGGAGAAGCCCAGGGAGTTGTCGGGGTAGACGAACGGCATCCCGACGCTGAAGCGGTGGGCGGCGGCGGCCAGCGTGGGCATCTTGGCGATGAGCCGCACGATCTGGCGCTGCCGGCAGTCGGGGTCGTGGATCCTCTTGGCGTCGAGGTAGAAGGTCGACAGGGCGGCCACGGCCGAGACGAGCATCCCCATCGGGTGGGCGTCGTAGTGGAAGCCCTCGAGGAACCGCTTCCGCACGTTCTCGTGGATGAAGGTGTGGTACGTGATGTCCTTCACCCACGCCTCGTACTGCTCCGGTGTGGGCAGCTCCCCGTGCAGGAGCAGGTACGACACCTCGAGATAGGTGGACCGCTCGGCCAGCTGCTCGATGGGGTAGCCCCGGTAGCGGAGGATGCCGGCGTCGCCGTCGAGGTAGGTGACGGCGCTCTCGCAGGCGGCCGTCGCCATGAAGGCGGGGTCGTAGAACAACACGTCGGGCAGCGCCTTGCGCCACACGTCGGACGAGACGCCCCCGTTCACGATCGGGGCTTCGAAGGACTCGCCGGTGCGGTTGTCGGTGATGGTGAGCGACTCGGTCACGAGAGGAAACGCTACCGCCCGCCGGGCGGCTCCCCGGCGGTCCGGCCCCGCGGGCGGGCGCCGGCCGTCGTGCCGGCGCCCGCCCCGCCCGCCCGAGGTCACTCCAGGCAGAGGCCCCGGTCGACGGTGGTGTGATGCCCGAGGGTGACGCTGTCCACGATCGCCCGGTCCTGGATGGTGAGGCGCACGACGTACCCGCACGGGGCGATCATCGGGTCCCCGAAGTCCAGGGTGAAGGGCGTCCCGGCGAACGGCGTCTGCGTGCCGGTGCCGATGCCCACCGTGAGGGGGATGGGGGGAATGGGGCCGCCCGGGCCCCCGATGACCGAGATCGACCAGTTCCGGAAGTGGCGGTCGCGGGCGACGAACGTGCCGTTCACGGGGCCGTGGGGCACCTTGCACTGGCCCGCCGTCTGGAGCTCGAGGTCACCGGCGTTGACCGTGTCGGTGGGCTCGGCCACGCCGCGCACGATGCTGTCCATCCGGACCCGGGCGGTGTCCACCACGTTGAGGGGGACGTCGAGCTCGAGGGTGAAGTCCCACCGGTCGTTCCCGCCGGGCGCCAGGTGGCCGAGCACGCCGGTGGTGTTGCCCGTCCACGTGGGCCACGGCACCCACCCGTCGGCCGCCGGCGTCACGAGCACCGACGTGCCTCCCGACGTCACGACGTGGAACGGATCGGTGAGGAGCTGGGTGGCGCCGGAGTCCACGTCGGTGGCCCGGATGCGGTACTGGTGGCCGGCGAGGGCCGGGTCCAGCGGTCCGTGCAGCACGACGTCGCCGGTGAACGGGCAGTGGTCGGGCAGCGGCGTGGCGACGCCGAGGACGGCGCCCGGCACGGTGAGGCCGGTGACCAGGTCGACGTCGGCGGCGGCGACGCCCCCCACGATGGTGAACCGGGCGGTGCCGTCGTAGACGGGGCCGGGCTCGATCTTTACGCTCCGGTCGATGCGGTTGCCCCACACGGGGACGGCGTCGGGGTCGGTGGTGGACGGCGGCGTGTTCCAGGAGAGGACCGCCCGCACCCGCCGCAGCACCGGCTCCTGGCAGCCGCGGCGGAAAGCGCCCACGTCGACGGGCAGGACGGCGGCGTAGCAGAGGCCGTCGCCGATGTCGTCGTAGTCGTGGACCTTTACCTCCACGGTGCCCAGGTAGCCGAGCGAGCAGTCGTCCTCCCAGTCGGCCCAGAAGGCGACGTACTCGGTGCTGCCGGCGCTGCACGGCGGTCCCGAGTAGCCGCTCGACTGCTTCACCTCGAACGACGCCACCAGGGACCCGCCCTGGAGGGCGGCATCGAGGCCCAGGCACTCGAGCTCCTCGTACGTGGTGTTCCCCGAGGTGTCCTCGACCGCCTTCAGCACGTCGACGAGGTCGATGCCGGCCTCCTTGGCCGACAGGGCGACGGACGCCAGCTCGGACGGGCCGGCGGCGGGCGTGCCCGCCATCGACGTCAGCGCCTCCAGCGCGAACCGGTGGGCGGGGACCTTCTTGCCCCGGTAGCGCCGGCTCAGCTCCTGAAGGCTCAACGCCTGGAGCGGGCCGGGGTCGGGATCGGGCGACGGCGGCTCATCGACGACGGCCTTGGGCACGATCTCCAGGACCGACTTGGGCAGCTCGGCGACGATGTCGGAGAGGAAGAAGCGGCGGGGACGGATCTGCACGCGGCAGTCGGTGACGTCGCCCCACGGCGGCGTCCAGTCGGGCTGGCCGGCGGGCGGCTCCAGGTTCCACGACAGGATCGCCCGCACCATCGGGAGGACCGGCTTGGAGCACCACTTCCGCCGGGGCCGGAGGGCGACCCCGCACACGTAGCTGAGCGGGTGGGTGGCGCCGCCCGAGCAGTCCCGGCCGGCGGGGATGTCGTGAACGTTGACCGCTGCCGTGCCGGCGTCCTCCCAGCCGCTGCCGTAGTCCACGTAGAACCGCACGTGCTCGAACGAGCCGGCCGTGCAGGGCCCGCCCGAGTAGCCGGACGACCGCTTCACCAGCACCGTCGCCTCGATCCGGTCGCGCTCGGGGCTGTACGAGAGGCAGTCCAGCTCCTCGTACGTCTTGTCCCCGTCCTTCGGCTCCACCGCCTCGAACCCGAGGTCGGGGAACGACCCGAAGTAGTTGGGGTTGGCGGCGATCAGCGAGCGGAAGCGCCGCCGCGGCAGCGCCACCTGCTCGAGCTCGTCCTTGGCGTGCGTCTGGTCGTCCATCGGAGTCCCCCCGGGTCCCGGGGACGGAAGAGCCCGTCCACCGCCGACGAGAGCAGCGATGCGGAGGGACTGATACATACGCTGTGCCGGTGACCGGGGGCGACGGCGATGCCTGAGCACATGCACCGCTACGACTGGAGCGCGCCGCGTGGGGGCTGGCCCTCTTTCGGGCCCGACGGGAAGCGGATCCGGGAGGACGACGTGGAGCCGGTGCGCTGCCCGTCGTGCGGGGAGACGGTCGGGACGGCGTCCCCCGGCACCGAGGTGACCGACACCCCCGGCGAGGTGTCCATCGACGGCGTGGTGGTGCACACGTGCGAGCCGCCGGCGGGGTGACGAAAACCGGCGTGTACCTTTGGTGTATGGCACGCACTCGTACCAACATCGAGATCGAGGACACCTACGTCAGGGCGATCATGGACCGCTTCGGCGTGCACACCAAGACCGAGGCCGTCGACCTTGCGCTTCGCCACCTCGCCGGTCAACCGATGAGCCGTGACGAGGCGGTGGCGATGCGGGGCGCCGAGGCGATCGACGAGGTCCCGGAGGATGTCCCACCGGCCGCCGTCTCGTGATCCTCGTCGACACATCGGCGTGGGTGGAGTACGACCGCGCCACCGGCAGTCCCGTCGACCGGCGCCTGTCGCAGCTCATCGCCGCTGGCGACCAGGTCGCCGTGACCGAACCGGTGGTCATGGAGGTCATGGCCGGCGCGCGCAGCGACGATCGCGAGGCAGACCTTCGCCGGCTCCTGCTGCGATCCCATCTGCTCCGGTTCGACCCGGTCGCCGATTTCGAAGCCGCGGCCCGCATCTACCGGGCCTGCCGGCGCGCCGGTGTCACTCCCCGAGGCATGGTCGACTGCATGATCGCGTCGGTTGCCCGGCGGCACCGCGCCACGGTCCTCGCGAGAGACGCCGGCCTGAGCCGGGTCGCCCACGTCGTGGGGATCGACCTCGACGAGGCGTCACGGCCCACCTGACGTCGCCTTCAGCCGGTGGGGTGGCATCGGCCACCCGACCGGCCTCTGCATTCGAAGCCCCTCTGTGCGCTGCGGGATCGACAACCCGCGTGGCGCGCGTCCCATGCTCACCGAGGCTTCGTCCGGCCGGCAGGACGCCGGAAGTCGATCGCTCGCCACTTCAGCGATGATGCCGGACCTCGAGGTCGGGCACGTCGGCGAACGCCGTGGCGTCCGCGGTGACGACCGCCCGGCGAGACGCCGACGCTGTCGCGGCGATCAACAGATCGTGCGCTCCCCGCGGCGTACCCTGGCGGCGCACCGCGACGAGCAGTCGTGCATGAGCCTCGGCGACAGCGACGTCGTAGGCGATCACGGGGATCGCGGCAAGCACGTCCTCCACGAACGCGGTCCTCGCGGCAGCCTTCTTCCGGGTGCCCAGCAGCGCACCGACGCGGAGCTCGGCGATGGTGACCGCGGCGATGGCGACGTCGTCCTCGTCGGCGATCACATCATCCAGGCCGCTACGGGAACGGTCGGCGTCGATGAGGAAGGTCGTGTCGAGCAGGAGGCGGGTCAGGATCGATCCTCGATCTCGACGAGCCGGCGGAGCGACGCCAGCTCGGTCCCCCAGCTCTCGTCGCGCCGGTGCCTCCGAAGCATCGCCTTCGCATCGGCTCCCCGTCCGGGTCTGGCCGGCCCGAGATGGGCGACGGGCCTTCCCCGCCGGACGACGGTGAAGTGCTCGCCGCGGTGCTCGACCGCGTCCAGGATGTCGGCGAAGTTCCGGGCTGCTTCGGTCGCGCTGACCTCGGGCATGAAATCAGATTATCAGATTGAACCGAGGATGACGCCGAGACCGCCCTTTCGAGGCTGGGTAGCCCGACGCCGTGGGGTTGGCGTAGTCACCGAGGAAGGTCTCGGTCGCCGGGGTCTACGAGTGCGTCGAGGAGCAGGCGCTTGGCGCCCGTCGCCCATCGTTGGTTGGACCAGCCCAGTTCTCTGACGAGCAGGCGATGCGACTCGGGCGACAGGAGGGTCCACACGAAGCCGGCGGCGTCATCGACGGTCCAGTCGCTCCGGAGCCGGCCCTGTGCATGGATGCGCGCCACGATCTGACGCATGCCCTGTAGGCGTAGCTCCATGCGGCCACGGACCAGCTCGTCCATCTCGGGCGCCGTCCGTCTGGCGGCTTCGGCGACGTCGGCGATCTTGGTGATGCCTGGCTCGAAGCGACTGTGTGCGTCGACGAGCAGCGAGAGCGCCTCCACCCCGTCGGGTGAGGCGAAAACAGGCGCGAGCAGCTCGCCGAGGTGTTCTTGTTCCTCGATCCAGCTGAACAGCGCGACGAGAAGCTGCGCCTTGGACCCGAAGTGGAGGTAGACGGCCTGTCGGCTCACCCCGGCCGCCGCGCCGATCTCCTCGAGGCCGACGTCGTGGTAGCCGCGTTCCTCGAACAGCGCTCGCGCTGCGCCGAGCAACCGGCTCCGGGTCCCCTCGCGTCGAGTTGACATGCTGTAAAGAACCTAATACCTTTACAGGATGTCAAGTGGCGTGGCCCGAGACCGAGCACGATCGGCTTCTGACGGGTGGGTGCTGGTGGGCGGCGTTCGAGTCGCCGTGCGCGATCACGGGGGTGACGGACCAGGTCTGGTGCTTCTCCACGGAGTCGGCGGCAACCTCGAGACGATGGACCCGCTCGCCGAGCGGTTCGGTGGCCACCGGGTCATCGCCTTCGATCTGCCCGGTTGTGGCTGGTCCGGACGCATCGGCGACCTCGACACCGATCCGATCGGCACCATGGCTGACGCCCTCCACGGGGTGATCCTGCACTTCGGCCTCGACGCTCCCGACCTGCTGGGGCACTCCCTGGGAGGAATGGTCGCGGCCCGCTACGCGGCCCGACATGGCGAAGCCAACGGCGGAGGCCGCCTCGTGAGCATCGACGGGTTTCCGCCCGGTCATCTCACCGTGGCCGACACCGATGGTCAGGCGGTCCACCAGGCATGGCTGGTTGGCGCGCGACGCGAGCTCGAGCAGATGACGGAGGCGCCCGTCGTCCAGGACGCCGCCGAGCGGCAGCGACAGGCGGCCAGCATGCGGGGATGGCTGACCGCATCACGGATGGACCTTCCGAACCTCGACGCGGTCATCGACCGCCAGTTTCTCGCCCGCGGCGACGGGACCTCTCTGCGTCGCCCCGATCGAGCGATCATCTCCGGTGCGTTCGCTCGAGACGTCGACGTGCTCGCCGACTACCGAGCCACGACCGCACCGACCCTGATCATCCGGTGCACGGAGTGGGCGCCACCGCCGATCGACGAGGACCTCGCCGATCTCGCGAAATCCCGGCCAGGCGTCGACGTCATCGCGTTCGCCGGCTCCCATCTCTCGCCCGCGTGGGAACGCGTCGACGACGCTGCAGCCGTCGTCGAGGAGTTTTGGGCTCGCCACCCGCGACCGGGCGACGGGCGCTCGTGACGGTGCCGCTCGATCCCATCGTGGTCGCACCCGACACGTTCCTCATCCCGAACGTCGTGCCCGCCGGCGATCTCTTCCTCCCCGTGAACTCGATGGTCATCCGAGGCCCGGAGCCGGTGATCGTCGACACGGCGGCACCCGTGCCCCGCGACCAGTGGTTGCGATGTCGGGGTGCTCCGGCCGGTCGCCGCGATCGCAGTGGACCTTTCCGGTCCTTGGCCACGTCTCTTCGGCCTTGACCACCACCGGCGACGGCGCCACCGGGATCGACAGGACGTACGGAAGCGCCGGGTCGGGGTCAGGATTCCGCGCGATGCGGAACGGTGCAGTCACGTCTGCTCCGGCACCACCACGATCCGCTCCGCGACAGCAGCGGTCGCGAGGCGTTGGTCCCAGGTTGCGACGATCATCGATGGCTCTCGAAGGCCGAGCGCCGTCGCCAGGTGCACCGCGTCCCGACCGCTCAGATCGTGCTTCACCGCGAGCGCTGCGGCGCGGTCGGCCATCGTCGGCGTGAGCTCGACGAAGTCGATCTCAGCTCGATAGCTCACGCTCGCTGTGCAACGCGATGCGACTTCTCGTCGAGTCGGCCGATACGCCGCCCCGTCGCGAGCGCGGCACTGACCTCGGGGACGACGAGGCGACTGGCCGCGGCCGGTCCAGGATCGTTCCACAGCGCTTCGGCGTCGTCGCTGCCGACCTCGTCGATCAGCAGCTTGACGAAGGCGCTGCTATCCCAGAACGCGAGCGCCGGTCGGCGCGCATCTCGCTCACGAGCTCCGCCACCGGGCCGGTCGCCTTGACGCGTCGGCTCTTCGAGGCACGCGACTTCGGCCGCGCCGCTCGTGTGACGGCGCCCTCGCGGGCCAGGCGGTCGAGCAGCTCTTCTTGACTCGCAGCAACGAGTCGGGCGACAGGGACGCCACGATCGGTCACGACGAGGCGCTCGCCCGCTGCGGCGCGCTCGATGTAGGCCTGAGGTTCGCCCGTAGGTCACTGATGACCACCTTCGCGGTCACCAGCGTAGCCGGGGACGTACAGGTCATAGCGTCAATCTGTACACGTTCGTATCGCGGCGCTCGAAGCCGAGCTTGGCGTACAGGAGGTTGGCCGCCTCCCGGCTGGGCCGCGAGGTGAGGTCGACCGTCCGGGCGCCCGCCTCGGCGGCGATGTCGCACGCCCGGCGGGTGAGGGACTCGGCCACGCCCCGGCGACGGGCCGCCGCGTCGGTGACGACGTCCTCGATCCAGGCCCGCACCCCGGTGGGGATGCGGAACACCACCAGGGTGAGCGTCCCCACCACGGTTCCGGCGTCGTCCACGGCCAGCAGCAGGCGCGTGCCGGGCGCCTCGACCATCTCCGCCAGTTCGGCGGCCGTGGGCGGCGGCGCCGAGCCGGACACCTGGGGCACGAGCCGGCCGAAGGCGGCGACGAGGTCGTCGTCGACCTCCGACGCCTCGACGACGCGGATCACGCCGGGTCGGGGACCGGCTGGGGCGGCGGCGGGCCGACGTAGCGGGCGCTGGGCCGGATGATGCGGTTGTCGGCGGCCTGCTCGAGCATGTTGGCGCACCACCCGATGACCCGGCTCGACGCGAACGTCGGCGTGAACAGCTCCCGGGGCAGCCCGCACCGGTCCATCACCACGCCGGCGTAGAACTCCACGTTGGCGTAGAGGTGGCGACCGGGCTTGAGCTCGGCCAGCACGTCCACCACCGTCTGCTCCACCTGGGTGGCGAAGGCGGCCTTGTCGCCGCCCAGGCGCTGCGCCACGCCGCGGAGCATGAGCGAGCGCGGGTCGTCGGTCTTGTAGACGCGGTGGCCGAAGCCCATGATCCGCTCGCCACGGTTGACGGCGCCCCGGATCCACTCCTCCGCCTTGTCGGGGGTCCCGATGGCGTCCAGCATGTCGAGGGCCCGGCTGGGAGCGCCGCCGTGCAGCGGTCCCGAGAGGGCGCCGATGGCGGCCACGGTCGCCGAGCCGAGGTCGGCACCGGTGGACGTGACGACGCGGGCGGTGAACGTCGACGCGTTGAACCCGTGGTCGATGGTCGAGATCTGGTACTGCTCGACGGCCCGGGCGTGGTCGGGGTCGGGGACCTCGCCGGTGAGCAGGTACAGGTAGTTCGCCGAGTACCCCAGATCGGGCCTCGGCTCGAGCGGGTCGAGACCGTTGCGGAGCCGGTGCAGCGCCATGATCAGGGTGGGCGTGACGGCGCAGATGCGCAGGGCGTCGCCCCGCCGCTCGTCGGCCGTGAGGTCCATGCTCGGGCGCATGTCGAGGGCCTGGGACACCGCCGACATGGCCGTGCGCAGGGCGTCGAGCGGGCCCGGGGCACCGCCGGCCCGGGCGATGTCGGGCAACAGCGGCTTCACGGCGTCGGGGATGGCCGACAGCGGGCGAACCTCGTCGAGGAACCCGGCCCGCTGCGCGCCGTCCGGCAGCTCGCCGTTGAAGAGCAGGTACCACACGTCCTCGAGCGACCGCTTCCCGGCCAGCTCCACGGCGTTGTAGTGGCGGTAGTGGTAGAAGCCCTCCTGGCCCCGCACGTCGCCCACCGCCGTCTCGGCCACCACCACGCCCTCGAGGCCCTTGGGCGCCTCGACCAGGCTGGGATGGCCCATGGACCGGATCTGGGCCATCGCGACGAGGTCGGTCAGGCTGATGAGGCCCACCAGCTCGGCGCCGTCGACGACGGGGATGTGGCGGTACCCCTTCTCGGCGATGGTGTTCCACGCGTCCACCACCTCGACGTCGGGGCCGAGGGTGAAGGGGTCGGGGGACATCAGCTCGACGACCTTGGTGGGCCCGTCCTCGCCCTTGGCCGAGAAGCGGACGAGGTCGTGCTCGGTGAGGATGCCCACCGGCCGGCCGCCGTCCACCACGACCACCGAGCCGACCCGGTGCTCGAGCATGCGGGCGGCGGCCTCGGAGATGAGCTCGGTGGGCTCCGCCGTCAGCACGGGGGTGCTCATGAGATCGGCGATGGTGCGCGCGGGCGTGGCCAAATCGGGACTCCGCTCTTCGGGGGCCGGCTGTCGCCCGCAAACTATCCGGTGGGCCGGGCGGTCGCCCGGGGCGGCCCGCCGCGGCTCTACTGGTCGGATGCAACGGCTCACAGGCCTGTCCGTCGTCGTCACCGGCGCCTCGTCCGGGATCGGGCGGGCCACCGCCGAGCGCCTGGCACGCAAGGGCGCCCGCGTGTGGGCGGTGGCTCGCAGCGAGGGGCCGCTGGCCGAGTTGGCCGCCGCCGTCCCCGGCATCACCCCGTTGGTGGCCGACGTCACGGTCGACGCCGATCGGGCCACCCTGCTGGAGCGGGTGGGCCGGGTCGACGTGCTCGTGAACAACGCGGGCATGGGGTGGGTGGGACGAGTCGAGGACATGCCGGCCGAGCGCGTGCGCGCCCTGTTCGAGCTCAACGTCCTCGCCCTCATCGACCTCACCCAGCGCGTGCTGCCCCAGATGCTCGAGCGGGGCGGGGGCAACGTCGTCAACGTGGCGTCCCTCGCGTCGTACGTGTCCGTGCCGCCCCTCACCGTCTACTCGGCCACCAAGTTCGCCGTGCAGGGCTTCAGCGACGGGCTGCGGCGCGAGGTGTCCCGGCGAGGGGTGGCGGTGACGACCGTCAACCCCGGCCCCGTCGCCACCCTGTTCGGCGAACGGGCCCGCGTGGCCCGGCGCACCGACGAGATGGGGCACCGCCTCATGCCGGGCGTCCCGGCGTCGTCCGTGGCGCGGGCCGTGGAGCGCGCCATCCGGATGGGGTCGATCCCCGGCTACCCGGCGATCGCCGTTCCCCGCCTGGCGGCGGTGGTGCGGTTCGGCTCGCTGCCCGGGGCGCGCTGGGTGACCGACGCCGGCGCGGTCGTCACCCGCCGCATCCGCGTCGCCGCCGACGACGACGGCGGCAGCGACGGGGTTCAGCGCTAGGCGCGTTCGCGGAGGTTTGCTCGGGTGCCCGCGTCGAGATCGTCCCGCGCCCAGTCGGCCAGGGCAACCGCCTCGAGCTTCGAATGGACGCCGAGCTTGGCCAGGAGACGCTGGATGTGTGTGCGGGCGGTCGCGTACGACATGCCGAGCTCCCGGGCGAGGGCAGCTGTCTCCTGGCCCTCGACCAGGTGGTCGAAGATCTCCCGCTCCCTGGCCGTCAGCGCCCTGCTCCACGGCTCGTTCGGCGGCGACGCAGACTGGCGGGGTGCTGCGTTGGCAGCCGGCTCGTGGAAGACCTCCTCGCCGGCGGCCACGCGCGCGATGGCATCGAGGATGTCGTCGAGGCGGCGGTCCTTGGCGACGAAACCGTCGGCACCGGCGTCCTTGGCCCTGGACGACGCCGACGGGTCGCTCGACCCGGTCACCACGACCACGCGCGTCGCGGGCGAGGCGGCGCGGAGATCGCCGAGCCCGTTCGCCTCCTCGACGGCGCCGAAGTGGAGATCCACGACGTACAGCTCGGGGCGGTGACGGGCAACGGCGGCCGAGCCGGACGCCGGCTCGTCCGTGCACTCCACGACGTCGTACCCCTCTCCGGCGAGGACACTGGCCATGGCCTCGCCGAAGATCCTGTGCTGGTCGCAGATCACCACCCGGAGCACGGGCCCCCCGAACCGGTCGGCACATCGGCGTCGGTCGCCCAGCCCTGTCCCTCGCCCGCCGCGCATGCGGGCCCACCCGCCGTCCCGAGCCGCCGTTCCGACCCCCCGCCGTTTCGTGGGAAGCTCACGACATCACCCGCCGCGATCATGAGATGGTCAATTGTGCCGCGCCGCCGCACCATTCCGCAACGCGGCATTCCCCTGACCCCTGCTCGGCGAACACGCCGTCGCCCGCGGCGTTCCCGGGCGTCCGTTACCCATATGGCCCGTGGGGGATTTCGGGGTGTTGAGGGTTGTCGTGGCCGACAGCCGGGCCGCCTTTGTCGACGCGCTGACGGTGCGACTGCGGAGCGAGCACGACGTCGAGGTCGTCGGCGTGGCCACTTCGACGGCGGAGCTGGACTCGTCGCTGGCCGCCTCGCCGGCCGACGTGCTGGTGACCGACCTCAGGATCGACGGACCGGACCTCGGGTCTCTCGCCCGGCTGCGGCGGGCCCACCCCCGCCTGCGCATCGTGGTGCTGAGCGCGGTCGAGGACCCCGCCGTCGTCGTCGCTGCGCTCCGGATCGGTGCCTCGGCGGTCCTCGCCAAGGAGGCGACGATCGCCGAGCTGATGGCGGCCGTACGGGGGAGCCTTCGGAACGAGACCTTCGTGTCGCCGCGACTGCTGACGGGCGCCGTCGCCCACCTGCTGGGCCCGATGCCCGAGCCCACCGACGTCGAGCGCCGGCTCGGGGCCCTGACCGCCCGCGAGCGGGACATCCTCCAGGCGATGGTCGCCGGGCAGGCGCCGGCAGCGATCGCCCGCCAGCTCGTCCTCTCGACCAGCACCGTCCGTACCCACGCCCGCCGGGTGCGGGAGAAGCTGGGCGTCCACTCCACCCTCGAGGCGGTGAGCGTCGCTAAACGCGCCGGCGTCCGGCCCCGGCGACCGGCGTGACCGGTCGCCCCTTCCCTCCGGCGCCGCCCGTGGTGGGCACCCTCCGGTCCGCCGTGCCGGCCCCGTGCGCGTCGCGGTGACGGGCGGCGCCGGGTTCATCGGCGCCAACCTCTGCCGAGTGCTGAGCGACCGCGACGACGTCGACCAGGTCGTCGCCGTCGACGACCTGTCGACCGGCGACGCGTCGAACCTGGCCGGGCTCCCCCGGGTGGAGCTGGTCGCCGGCACCATCCTCGACCCGGCGGTCCTCGACGCCGCGTTCGCCGGTGCCGACGCGGTGGTGCACCTGGCGGCGCGCCCTTCGGTGCCCCGGTCCATCGACGACCCGTTGGCGACCCACGTCGCCAACGCCACGGGGACCCTCGAGGTGCTCGAGGGCGTCCGCCGGGCGCGCGGGCCGGCGCTGGTCGTGGCCTCG
>DATLFN010000084.1 GCA_035540975.1 Acidimicrobiales bacterium | reverse complement strand
CCCGACACCCGCCCCGACACCCGCCCGACTCGAGCGCCCGCGACCGACGCAGGAGGAACCGACCGTGACGAAGCCGTGGACGAAACTGGCCCTCGCCGCCGCCCTGGGCGTCGTGTTCCTCGCCACCGCCGGGATCTGGCTGTACCTCAACGTGTTCCGGGACGACGCCCCGGAGCGACTGACGCTGCGGGAACCCTCGGGGGGCGCCGCCTCGTCCACCACGACGGCCGCCGCCGCCGGGGCGGGCGACGAGGCCGCCGGCGCCGGCCAGGGCGTCGACGGCACGTGGACGGTGGCCGCCGGCAGCCAGGCCGGCTACCGGGTCCAGGAGGTGCTGTTCGGGCAGAGCGCCACCGCCGTGGGCCGCACCGAGGACGTGACCGGTGAGATCTCCGTCGTCGGGTCCCGCGTGGCGAGCGGCTCGTTCACCGTCGACATGACCACCGTGCGCAGCGACGAGAGCCGGCGGGACAACCAGTTCCGGGGCCGGATCATGGACGTGGCGTCGTACCCCAAATCGACCTTCCGGCTCACGTCGCCCGTCGAGGTGGGCCGGCTGCCGGCCGACGGCGAGGCGGTCACGGTCGAGGCCACCGGCGAGCTCACCCTGCGGGGCACCACCAGGCCGGTGACCTTCGACCTGGAGGCGCAGCGCTCGGGGCCCTCGATCCGGGTGGCGGGCAGCATCCCGATCGTGTTCGAGGAGTGGGGGATCCCGAACCCGAGCTTCGGACCGGCGGAGACGGAGGACAACGGCGAGCTCGAGTTCCTCCTGGTGCTCTCCCGCCAGGGCTGAGGCGAGCCCGTTCACCGTCGCCTGCCCGCGGGCGCTACGAGACGTCCACCTTCACGAACTTGTCGATGGTGTCCTCGGTGTCGTCGTCCTCGACGTTGGTCGTGCCGACGAAGTACGTCTCGCCCCGGGGGACGTCGACGGTCACCCACATGGACTGGCCGGGACTGATCTCGAAGGTGCTGGCGACGACCGTCCCGGGGGCCTGCTCGGCGTACCCCTTGGGCGGGCCGTCCTCGCTCTCGAAGCCGTTCTCGCTCTCGAAGTACTCCTCGAAGGCGGCGAACTCCTTGCCCTCGTCCAACTGCGCGATGACGAAGTCCTTCCCGTTCTCGCCCTGGGCGGTGACCTTGAACGTGTGCTCGCCGCTCGAGAGCTGGGTCGGGACGCCGGTGGGCTCGGCCTCGTCGCCGAGAACGATGGTGGCGTCGGCGTCGGGCTCCTCGACGTCGGCAGCCTCCTCGGCCACCTCGAACCCGCTGACCATGCCCTTGGCGAAGTGGGGCGTGCCCTCACCCTCGGTGGGAAGGAAGCAGATCATCACGTAGCTGCCGGCGTCGAGGTTGTCGACGGTGAGCGTCTGGGTCCGGCCGGGCTGGAGGATGTGGCCGGGGCTCCCCAGCTCCTCCTCGACGAACTCGGCGAACGGATCGCCGCCCTCGCCCTCACCGCCCCCCTCGGCGGCCGTCGTGGTCGTCGTCTCCTGGCCGGCGGCCCGCAGCGTGGCGCCCGAGCCGGTGGTCTCCGTGGCGCCTCCCGCCTCGGCCGGTCCGCCGTCCTCGCCACCGGCGCTCTGGAGCGCGGTCACCAGCTGCTCGACGGTCCTGCCCTCCTTCAGCTTGGCGAAGCCCGCCATGTGCCACTCGGCGCCGGTGTTGGTCGACTGGAGGGTGGCGAGGCCCGACTTGAGGTCGCCCGTCACCTTGTAGCCGTAGTCGAGCATCTCGATCCTGACGGTGTTGTCGGCGGACTCGCCCCCCGACTCCGCCGCCGTGGTGTCCGTGGACGCCTCGCCGTCGTCGTCGTCCCCGCACCCCGCCAGCACGCCGAGGAGAACCGCTCCGACGAGCGCCGCCCGCAGGCCCTTACCCAACCGTCCGCCCATGCCGAGCTCCTTGGTGTCGAGTTGCCCTGGCACCCTTTCACGGAAGCGCCCGCCGCAAACAAGCCGGGGCCCGATGTGCGTTTCCCCCGGCTCCGCGAGGAAGATGGCCGGGTGAGAACGGCCCGCCGGGTGCTGTGGTCCAGCACCATCGACACCCTTGACGAGTACGTCCGCCGCCGGGGAGGCGCCGGGCTCGAGGTCGCCCGCCGGGCCGACCCCGAATGGCTCATCAGCACGCTCGAGGCGTCGGGCCTGCGGGGCCGGGGCGGCGCGGGGTTCCCGACGGGCCGCAAGTGGCGCACGATGGTGGAGAACCGGTCGACGCTCGAGCCGACCACCGTCGTCGTCAACGGCGCCGAGGGCGAGCCGGGCACGTTCAAGGACCGCTCCATCATCCGGCGGTGCCCGTACCACGTGATCGAGGGGGCGATCATCGCCGCCCTGGCCGTGGACGCCGACCACATCGTGTTCGGCATGAAGAAGTCGTTCGCCCGAGAGGTGACGCGGATGCGGTCGGCCGTCGAGGAGGTCGTCGCCGCCGGCTGGGCCGACGGCATCTCGTTCGAGGTCTTCGAGGGCCCCGACGAGTACCTCTACGGCGAGGAGACGGCCCTCCTGGAGACCATCGACGGCCGCTATCCGTTCCCCCGCCTCGCTCCCCCGTTCCGGAGGGGCCTCGAGCGGGTGTCGAGGCGCCACGCCGGCGCCGCCCCCCGCACCGGGCTGTCCTCCCGCGTCCAGCTGGCCGGTCCCCAGGAGTTCCTGACCGCGCCCCCGGCCCTCGTCGACAACGTGGAGACGCTGGCCAACGTCCCCCGGATCATGGCCCGCGGCGCCAACTGGTTCCGGACCCTCGGCACCGAGCAGTCGCCCGGCACCATCGTGTGCACCGTCACCGGGGCGTCCCGGCGCCATGGCGTCGGCGAGGTGATGATGGGGACGTCGCTGCGCAAGGTCATCCAGATGATCGGCGGTGGCGCCCGCCGGGGGCACCGCATCAAGGCCGTCCTGCCCGGCGTGGCCAACGGGATCATCCCGGAGGACCTGCTGGACACGCCCGTCGCCTACGAGACCATGCAGGCCATCGGGAGCGGCGTCGGGTCGGGCGGGTTCATCGTGCTCGACGACACGGTCGACATGGTCGCCCTCTCCGCCGGCGTCTCCCGGTTCCTCGGCGTGGAGTCGTGCGGCCAGTGCCAGCCGTGCAAGCTCACCGGCCTGGCCCTGTCGGAGGACCTGCGGACCATCAGCCACTCCGACGCCGGCGACCACCACCTGGAGCAGGCGAAGGCGCGGGCCGGCAACGTGGCCGACCGGGCCCGTTGCTACCTCGCCCACCAGCACCAGGTGGTGCTCCAGAGCATCCTCTCCCGCTACGGGCAGGAGTTCGACGACCACGTCGCCGGCCGCATCGGGCCGGTGGAGCCGTACCTGATCGCCGAGCTGGTCGACATCGTGGACGGCAAGGCGGTCGTCGACGAGCGCTTCGCCGAGAAACAGCCCGACTGGTCATACGACGAGTCCTCCACCGGGAAGAACCCGGCCGACCGGCTGGGCCAGAACCGCTTCGGGGAGTGGAGCTTCCGGCCCTGACCGGCGGGGTCCCGCCCGCTATCCTCGGGCCGTCGTCCCGGCGACGGGTCGCGTGGGGGAGGGGCG
>DATLFN010000083.1 GCA_035540975.1 Acidimicrobiales bacterium | reverse complement strand
GGCGTCCGTGGCGGGCCCGGAACAGGCAATCACTGCTGCGCGGCGACACGCTCAACACGCGACCCGCAGACCGACATTGCTCGCCTCGTCCCGAAACCACCGGGGCACCCATCTGACCCCGTGCCCCGAGCCGAGTGGTGGCCCCGAGGTGCTTACATGACCGGCCCGGCGACCGTGCTCGCCGTCTCGGTGACCGAGGCCGGGCGCCGTCTGGCGGAGCGGCTGCCCTTCGAGCACGCCCACGGGCAGGTGGCCGAGACCGTGCGCGGGCGGTGGCAACACGTGGAGGGGTTCGTGCTCTTCCTCGCCACCGGCGCGGCGGTGCGCATCATCGCCCCGCTGCTCGACGACAAGCGCACCGACCCGGCGGTGGTGTGCGTCGACGAAGCCGGCCGGCACGTCGTGGCCCTGGTCGGCGGCCACGCCGCGGGCGCCAACGCCCTGGCCCGCCAGGTGGCGGCGCTGCTGGGCGCCGAGCCGGTCGTCACCACCGCCACCGACGCGGCCGGTGTGCCTGGCCTCGACGCCCTTCCCGGCTTCGTCGCTGTCGGCGACGTGTCCGGGGTGACCGCCGCCCTGCTCGACGGGCGCCTGCCCCTGGTCGAGGCCGGGGTCGACTGGCCCCTGCCGCCCGGGCTCACGCCCCTCGGGGGCGGGCCGGAGCGGGTGGTCGTCACCGACCTGGCCACGGCGCCACGACCGGGGACGGTTGTCCTCCATCCACCCAGCCTGGTGGCCGGGGTGGGCACCTCCACCGACGCCGGCCCGGCCGCCGTGGCCGAGCTGGTGGCCTCGGCCCTGGCCGGCGCCGGGCTGGCGCCGGCCAGCCTGGGCGAGGTGGCCACCATCGACCGCCGGGCCGGCCACCCCGCCGTGACCCGCCTCGGGCTGCCGGTGCGCTCCTTCGGCGCCGGCCAGCTGGCCGGGGTGGCCGTCCCCTCCCCGAGCACCGTGGTGGACGGCGCGGTCGGGACTCCGAGCGTCGCCGAGGCGGCCGCCCTGCTGGCCGCCGGGCCGGGCGCGTGCCTCGTCGTGGCCAAGCAGAAGAACGCCGTGGCCACGGTGGCCGTCGCCCGGCGCTCCCGGCCCCGTGGCCACCTGGCGCTGGTCGGGCTCGGGCCGGGGGGCCCCGAGCACCGCACGCCGGCGGCGGCAGCGGCCGTGCGCCGGGCCCAGGTCGTCATCGGGTACGGGCCGTACGTCGAGCAGGCGGCCGACCTCCTCACGCCGGCCCACGAGCTGGTGCCCTCACCCATCGGCCGCGAGGTCGAGCGGGCCCGCAGCGCCCTGGAGCGGGCCGCCGCCGGCCGTTCGGTGGCCGTGGTGTGCTCGGGCGACGCCGGGGTCTACGCCATGGCCTCCATCGTGCTGGAACTGGCGGGCGAGGTGGCACCCGGGCTCGACATCGAGGTGGTCCCCGGCGTCACCGCCGCGTCGGCGGCGGCGGCGATCCTGGGTGCGCCCCTCGGCCACGACCACGTCTCGATCAGCCTGTCCGACCTGTTGACGCCCTGGGACGTGATCGAGGGCCGGTTGCGCGCCGCGGCTGACTCCGATCTGGTCGTGGCGCTCTACAACCCGCGCTCCCGCACGCGTGACTGGCAGCTCGAGGCGGCCCGCAAGATCCTGCTCGGGTCGCGCCCGGATTCCACGCCGGTGGGCGTCGTCACCGACGCCGGCCGGCCGGGCGAGAAGGCCGTCGTCACGACCCTGGGCGACCTCGATCCGGCGGATGTCGGCATGACCACCTGCGTCGTGATCGGCTCGTCGGCCACTGCCGTCGTCGATGCTCGCATGGTGACGCCCCGCGGGTACAGGCCATGACCCGGGCGTGGGCGGGCGTGCTCAGTATCGAGGTCACCGACCGCTGCACCGCCTGTGGGCTGTGCCTGGCCACGTGCCCGGAGGGCGCACTGGCCCCGGCTCCGCGCAAGCCGGTGGCGAGCGCCTCGCGGTGCACCGCATGCCTGGCGTGCATCGAGGTCTGCCCGGTCGACGCCATCACCGTGGCCGTCCGATGACCGAGGTCCACCCGATCGAGGCGGAGAGCTACCGCCGTCTCGGCGACCGGGTCGACCTGTCGGCGTGGCCGCCGGGCCCGCGGGCCGTCGTGGCCCGGGTCATCCACGCCAGCGCCGATCTCGAGTTCGCCACGACGATGGTCGTCGACGAGGCGGCGGTCGACGCCGGTGTGGAGGCCCTGCGAGCCGGTGCCCCCGTGATCGCCGACGTCGAGATGGTGCTGGCCGGCATGCCCTCGCTCGGCGCCTGCTGCCACCTGCGCGAGGCGACCGGCGACGGCGGGCTCACCCGCAGCGCCGCGGGCCTGCGCCTCGCGGCCGGGCGTCACCCCGCCGGCGCGGTCGTCGTCGTCGGCTGTGCTCCGACTGCACTCGTGGAGGCCGTGCGCCTCGTCGAGTCGGGTTCCTTCCTGCCCGCCCTCCTCGTCGGTCTCCCGGTCGGTTTCGTCGGCGCCGCCGAGGCCAAGGAACTGGCCCGGGCGTGCGCCGTACCGTCGATGACAAACGTGGGCGACAAGGGTGGTTCGGCCGTGGCCGCCGCCGCCGTCAACGCCCTCGCCCGCCTGGCCGCAGCCGATCCCGCGGCCCCACCCACAGGGAGGAGGTGATGACTCTGCAGGAACTCGTTGTCCTCCAACCCGTGCGTGTCCCGCTGTGGGCGTGGCTCTTCACCGCCATGGCCGTCCTGGCCGTGTACCTCTTGGCCCTTGACAACGGGCTGGTGCTCTCCCGGAGCGCGAGCACCGTCCACGAGCTGTTCCATGACGCCCGCCACTTCGTCGGCGTCCCCTGTCACTAACGGCTCTGGGGGCCGGTCTCCGGGCCGGCCCCCTCCGTCTCTCGCAAGGATCGTCCAATGACTCGATACCTGAAGCTCGGGGCCATGGCCGGCGCGACCGGTGGTGGTGCCCTCGCCCTGTTCCTCTTCGGCGTCGGCGAGCGACCCCTCTCCGAGGCCATCGCCCGTGAGGCGGCTGCCGACGCCGTCACCGGCCATCAGGAGATGTTCTCCCGTACCGTCCAGGTCGTCGGCGGCATGGTCGGATCCGTTGTCTACGGCGCCCTGCTCGGGGTGGTCGTGGGCGTCGTGTTCGCCGCCGTCCGCCACCGCCTCCCGTTCCGGGACGACTGGCGCCGCGCAGTGGTCCTGGCTCTGACCGGCTTCGTCACCCTCGCCCTGGTGCCGGCGGTCAAGTACCCGGCCAACCCGCCCTCTGTCGGGGACGGCGTCAGCGTCGGGCGTCGCACCGCCCTGTACCTGATCCTCCTCGCGTGTTCGGTGGTCGCCAGCTGGTCAGCGTGGCGGTTATGGCGCACCCTCGCTGCCCGTGGAGTGCACGAACCGCGCCGCGCCGGCCTGGTCGCGTCGGCCTATGCGGCGATGATCGGCGTGGCCATCGTCGGGCTCCCTCCCACCCCCGACCCCAATACTGCACCGGCGCAGCTGGTCTGGAGCTTCCGCGTCGCCTCCCTCGGCGGAGCTCTCGTGTTCTGGACGGTGACGGGCCTGACGCTCGGCTGGCTCCTCGTCCGACGTGAGGCCAGGCCGGACGCCGTCCGCACCGCCGCCGGGGAGGCCGTCCATGTCTGACGGCCTTCTTCTGGTGGCCCACGGGTCGCGATCGCCGGCCGGCCAGGGCGAGATGCAGGCGCTTGCCAATGAGGTGATGGCTCGGCAGCCCTCCCTGCCGGTCGAGCTCGGGTACCTCGAGCTGTGCGATCCTCCGGCCGGCCGCGCTCTCGATCGGCTCGTCGGCCGCGGCTGTGATCGCATCGGCGTCGTCCCGCTCATGCTCCACGCTGCCGGCCACAGCAAGTCCGATGTGCCCGCCCTGGTCCTAGAGGCACGTCTGCGCCACCCGGACGTCGAGGTCACCTACGGCCGTCCCTTCGGGGTCGACCACGCCCTCGTGTCGCTGGCAGCCAAGCGGGTCGCCGCCGTGGGGGGTGCCGCACGACCGCTTGCGGTCATCGGCCGGGGCACATCGGATCCCGACGCCAACGCCGAGGTTTGCAAGGCGGCCCGGCTCGTGGCCGAGTCGACGGGTGCGCCGGTGGTCGTCGCCGGATTCTCGGGCGTGACGTGGCCCACCGTGCCCGAGTCGCTCGACCAGCTCACCCGACTGGCCGACGGGCCACTCACCGTCTTCACTTGGTTCCTGGCCACCGGAGTGCTCCTCGACCGCATCGCGAGCGACGTGGCCGCCCTACGCCAACGCACCGGATTGGGCGTGACCGAGGCCGGGTGGTTCGGCCCTGACCCTGTCGTCGCAGAGCTCACGCTGGCCCGGTTCGAAGAGGCAATGGGCGGCCAGGTGCGCATGAACTGTGACGCCTGCGCCTACCGCCGTCCCTTTCCCGGGCTCGAGGGCCGCGTCGGCCAGGCACTTGGCCGGGGCCACTCCCACCTGGCCGCTGAGCATCGCCACTGAGCGCTTCACGTCTACTTGGGTCCGGTGTTTAGCCAGGTTCAGACGTCCCGAAGTACGACAAAAACGGGTGACGCAGGGCGACCAGGTCTGTTGAAGGGGCTCAATCTCGTTGGTTGTTGAGGATCACCTGAGTCTGTAGGAAGGCGATCACTGAAGATGTAGGTCCTGAGTGCCCTGGGTGGGCCTTGAAAGCAGGGTCCACCAACGAGCTGGGGCTCCCTCCCACGCTGACGGTTCCGATACCGGCCAGCACC
>DATLFN010000082.1 GCA_035540975.1 Acidimicrobiales bacterium | reverse complement strand
TCTTCTGGTTCTCGATGGTGCCGCCGGCACGCGAGTCGTGACGACCCATCCCGACCAGGCTCCTCGTCGCCGCAGGGCCCCGTAGTCATCGGATTCTGATCCCGGGGCGATGCCGGGCAGTCGTGCCGCGCTTCGGACGCTCGTTCGGTCGTATGTCACGGCCCGCCCGGCGCCGCCCGGTCAGCTCGTCGGGACGGCCGTGCACCCGAGCGGCCCGCTGGGCGCGCCCAGGTCGGCGCTGGCCACGAAGCCGGGGGCGAGGGTGATGTAGCTCGTGGGGCGGGCCAGGCTGGTCGCGTCGAGCGTGAGGGTCGGCGTTCCGTCCCCGCCGATCACCCGGTGGCTGTTGCCGTCCGGCGTGCCGCAGCTGGGATCGTCCCCGTAGACCACCAGGTACATGGCCGCCAGCGGCGCACGGCCGAGGACGACGGGGCGGTCGAACGTCACCGTGATCGTGCCGGCTCCGAGGTCGGCGGTCGCCGAGCGCAGCACCGGTCCCCCGTCGCCGGCACCCGTGCCGGCGCCGGTGGTGGCGCCCGGCGGCGGACCCGGCGGCCGCTCGGCCGGAGCCGAAGGCGGCGGCACGTCGAGGACCGTCACCGGGACGGCGACCTCGGCCACCTGCGCCCCCGTGTCGGGGTCGGTGGCGGTCACGCGCACCGAGGTCTGGCCCGGCGCCACGGAGACCAGGTCGCGGTGGCGGCCGCCCAGCTCGGACGGCACGAAGCCCGTGGTGACCGAAACGACCCCGGGGTCCGCGCTGTCCCAGGCGTAGCGGTACCGGTCCTGGTCCGCCACGACCGAGCACGAGGCGGCGTCCAGGAGCTGGACGTTGAGCCCGAAGCTGCCGTTCGGGCCCGGTACGACGACCGGCGACATGCCGGGGTCGAGGACCAGGGCCGCGCCCGGGTCGTCGCACGAGGGCAGCCGGCGGAACGCCTCCAGGTGGGCGTTGGCGAGGCGGAGGCGGCCGGTGCCGGGTGGCTGTTCGCCCACGTCGAAGTCCCCGACGAAGGCGGTGCCCAGGGGCCGGCGGAAGAACTCGCCGCGGTAGGTGATCCACTCGCCGGGCGAGCGCCCGTCGTACGTGCGGATCTCGTCGGACCACCACTCCTGCCCGTCCGAGGCGAAGTAGAAGAACAGGCGCATCTCGACACCGTGCTCGGTCCAGGTCAGCTCGAGCGTCGTGTACTCGTCCCGGGTGCCCGGGTCGCCGTGCACCTGCACGGGCGGCGCCGTCGAGAACGTCAGCCCCCCGGCGTCGATGGTCACGGCGTCGGCGCGGAGGGAGACCTGGCGCGTCTCGACGGAGAAGACGGCTCGGGCCGGCGCGGCCGTGGTGGGCGCCCCCGCCCCCGCGTCGTCGGCCGGGCTCGTCCGGATCCGGGTGGCGTCGCCGCCGCCGGTGGTGGTGGCGACGGCGGCCACCAGGGCGGCCACCACGGCGGCGGCCGCCACGACCCGCCGAGCGGGCAGCGTCCTCCGGACGGCGACGGGGCAAAGCTCGGCCCACTCGGGCGGTTCCACCGGCATCGCGTCGGCCTGGTCTCGGAACGGCGAGCGGAGTCGGACCTCCAGGTCGTCGCG
This sequence comes from Acidimicrobiales bacterium, assembly GCA_035540975.1. Lineage (NCBI taxonomy): Bacteria > Bacillati > Actinomycetota > Acidimicrobiia > Acidimicrobiales > Acidimicrobiales bacterium. The sequence continues at coordinate 1,779 of DATLFN010000082.1, read as the reverse complement.
TCCGGTCGTCATCGTTCGATCACCCTCTCCAACGTCGCCAACCCCCTCGCCGCCAGCGACTTCACCGTGCCGTTGCGACACCCCAGGGCGGCGCCGATCTCCGCCTCCGAGAGCCCGCCGTAGTACCGCAGCACGATCCCGCTCGCTGCCGGAACGGGAGGCAGGCGACCGCGTCGGCCAGCTCGGCGGCCGGGAGCTCGACCGTGGCGGCACCCGCGAGCAAGGCCAGCTTGGCCTCGCGCACGCGGCCCCGACGGCGCCAGTTGTGGCTCCGGTTGACCAGCGCCCTGCGAAGGTAGGCGTCGGGGTTCGACACCCGCTCCCACGAGACGAACATGCGGGCGAAGGCATCCTGGGCAAGCTCCTCGGCGGCCGACCGGTCCTGGGTGAGCAGGGCGACGAGGCGGACCGCGCCGGGCCACGCGCGCCCGAAGAACGCCTCGAAGGTCTCCGCTTCCGAATCGCCGCTCACCAGCGCCGGCGCGAGGACCGGCTCTGCTGCCGTGTGGGCGTCCACACTCTCTTCGACACCGGTCGACCGCGTCCGGTTCCGCACCGGTTCATGTTCTCCCGTTCGGGCGCGGCGGGGGCGGCTACCGCGCCGGGCGCAGGACCACGTGGCGGTTGAGGATGCCGCCGGGACGGAGGGCCGGCTCGCCGAGACGCTCCACTTCCGGCACGGTACCGTCGCGCAGCTCAGGTCGTCGGCGTGCCAGTCGATACGGGGCGATCTGCGCTGTCGTCGTCGCCACTTGACCTGATATCGACGGCGGTCCTCCCCCGAGCATTATCGGGCGGGGCTCGTCCGGAGCGGGCCATTGTCGAAGAGAACGACGTTAGTTCGCTCGTCGTTGGACTTCTTCACGTCCCATGGCGAGGATCTCGTCTACGGCGGGGTCGTCGGGAAAGTCGCGGTGATGCGCGGTAAGGCTATGAAATCCCACGCCAGCGAGACATCGTAAGTCCACTCCTATCCGGTCTGCGAGGCTCCGCCAAGCGTCCTGCGCCATCGTTGGCATGACCAGGAAGGCGATCAACCACGCCGACTCGTTCTCGCTGTGCAGCTGCAGTTCGCTCGCCACCAAGTGCACTTCCAGTGAGTGATCCCGGGCATCCGGAGAAGGGGAGTTCCCATCGTTCAGGGCAGGGTCGACTTCAACACGATGGATGCGGGTCGTCCACCCCCGTGCCCATAATCTTTGCGCACGAGTCCCACCGGACACCTCACGAGTTCGTGGCTTTACCCAGCCGTCAACGGGCGTACACCACGATGCTGTACCACCCGATTCCGGCGCGAGCTGTGCCTCTGCGGCGTCCGGCGTTCGTCAGCGCCAGCCATCGGCGACGAAGGTTAGCCATGTGCCTGAGGCTCACTGAGGAGGAGCCTTAGCCCCTGTCCAAGGGTGTGTACAGGGCTGGTAGGCACGCCGCGATCGGGTCCGGAGAACCTGTCTGCTTCGACGTAGGCAGCGCCGCCACTCGGACACAGTGAACGGGCGAGTTCATTCCGACGTCATCTGTCCTTTCTGCGATAGGCGGCAACCCCCGAAAGGACACGATGGCGGTACAGAGCGACGGAACGGCGGAACGTGCCGCTCGGCGGTGCCCCAGCGGTGCGCCGGGACCGGATCACAAACTGTGTTGAGGATCACCTGAGTCTGTAGGAAGGCGATCACTGAAGATGTAGGTCCTGAGTGCCCTGGGTGGGCCTTGAAAGCAGGGTCCACCAACGAGCTGGGGCTCCCTCCCACGCTGACGGTTCCGATACCGGCCAGCACC
>DATLFN010000081.1 GCA_035540975.1 Acidimicrobiales bacterium | reverse complement strand
GTCCCCGCCGCCCCGCGCCGCGGGCGCCGGCCCCCCGGGGGGGACGACGGGCAGGCGGGCGGTGGGGACCCGCTGGTGCACGAAGGCGGCGACCTGGCGGGCCGACGGCCGGCGGGAGGGGTCGGGGTCGGCGGCCCGGGCGGCCAGGGCCGCCAGCTCGGGGCCGGCCGGCGGGGCGAGGAGCGAGCCCAGCCGGGCCGGCCGCCGGTCCCGGCGCGCCGACCGCCGGCGTCCGGGCGCACGCCGGCGCCCGGGCGCACGCCGCCCCGGCGGCGACGCCTCCAGGAGGTCGGCGACCAGGCGACCGAGGGCGGCCACGTCGTCTCCCGGGCCGGCGGGCCGGCCCAGGCTGCACAGCAGGATCCGGCCGTCGGTCGCCACCAGCACGTGGGACGGCTCGACCCCGCCGTGGGCGACGCCCCGCTCGTGCAGGTCGGCGAGCGTGGTGGCGACGGCGGCGGCCACGCCGGCCACCTCGTCGGGCACGAGCGGCGGCAGGTCGGCCAGCGACCGCCCGTCGACGCGCACGGTCCGCAGCGCACCGTCGACCACGTCGACCAGCTCCACCACGCCGGGATGGCGGGCGGCGTCCAGCGCGGCGGCCTCCTCGTCGGCCCTCGCGCCGTGCTTGACGAACAGCATGGGCATGGAATAGCACGAGAAGCATCGGCGCGCAACGCCCGATCAGCGGGGCGGGGCGCCTCCTCGGGTAGACAAGGTCAGTGCTCGTGCCCGACGTGGTCGCCCGGGGAGTCGTCCTCCAGGAACGAGACGACGAGGTCCACGAACTCCCGGGGCTGCTGGAGGTGGCACGCATGGCCGGCGCCGGGGACCATGGCCAGCGTCGCCATCTCGCCCATCCACCCCCCGAGGTGGACGGCCTGGAGGCAGTACGCCTCGTCGCGCTCGCCGGCCACGATCAGCACGGGCATGCGGATGTCCAGCAGGCGCCGCCACAGGGGCTCCATCGAGCCCTGGCCCAGGAGGCGGAGGGCGGCGGCCAGCCCCGACGCGGTGTTCTCGCGGCGGGCCTCCAGGCCGCCCGTCTCCGGCGTGAGGTCGGCGAAGAGGGGCTGGGCCAGCCACTCGCCGAGGAAGGCGTCGATGCCCTGCTCCTCGATGGCGGCGGCCAGCTCCTCGTCGGCCTGGCGGCGGGCCGCCCGGTCGTCGTCGTCCTCGATGCCGGCCGACGTGCTGACCAGCACCAGCCGCTCGACCAGCTCGGGCCGGGTCATGGCCAGGTTCAGGGCGACGCGGCCGCCCATGGAGTAACCGACGTAGGCGGCCCGGCCGCCCTCGTCGGCGAGGAGGCGCACGGCCTCGTCCATGCCGGCGTGGACGTCCGCCCGGGAGCCGTGGCCCGGGAGGTCGGGTGTGACCACGTCGAAGTGGTCGCCGAACAGGGGGACCAGCGGGCCCCACGACCGGCCGGTCTGGGTGAAGCCGTGGACGAGGACGAGCCGGTGGGCCACCGGCGATGACGCTACAGGACGCCTTCGCCGCCACCCTGGTGGACGAGTGGGCGCGGGGCGGCGTCACCGAGGCCGTCGTCGCCCCCGGTTCCCGGTCGACGCCGCTGGCGGTGGCCCTGGCCGGCGACGGGCGCCTGCGGCTCCACGTGGTGCTCGACGAGCGGTCCGCCGGCTTCTTCGCCGTCGGCCTCGCGCTGGCCTCGGGACGGCCGGCCGTCGTCCTCACCACCAGCGGGACGGCGGTCGCCGAGCTCCATCCCGCCGTGATCGAGGCGCACCACGCCCGCGTCCCGCTGCTCGTCTGCACGGCCGACCGCCCGCCCGACCTCCATCACGTCGGCGCGCCCCAGACGGTGGAGCAGGTCGGGATCTACGGGCCGGCCGTGCGCTGGGCCTTCGCACCGGGCGTGGCCGACGAGGGGTCGCTGCCGTCGTGGCGGTCGGTGGCGGCACGCGCCGTGCTGGAGGCGACGGCCGGCCCGCGAGGTGCCGGTCCCGTGCACCTGAACCTGGCGTTCCGCGAGCCCCTGGTCGGCGAGCCCGACCGCACCGTCGAGGGCCGGGCGGGCGGTCGGCCCTGGCACGCGGCGGCCGGTACCGCCCGGTCGATGCCGCCCGCCGAGGTGGTCGAGGCCCTGGCGGCGTCGGGCGACCGGGGCGTGGTGGTGGCCGGTGCCGGCGCCGGCGACCCGGCGGTCGTGCACGACCTGGCCGCCGCCCTGGGCTGGCCGGTGCTGGCCGACCCCCGGTCGGGCTGCCGGCTGCCCGGCGCCTCCACGGTGGCCGCCGCCGACGCCCTCCTGCGCGTCCCCGGCTTCGCCGCCGCCCACCGCCCCGACGTCGTGCTCCGCCTAGGGGCCCCGTGGGCGTCGCGGGTCCTGGGCGAGTGGCTGGCGGCCCTGGATGCGCCGCAGTACCTCGTGGACCCGCACGGGGCGTGGCTCGACCCCGGCCGGTCCGCCACCACGGTTGTGGCCGCCGACCCGACGGAGCTGGCCGCCGCCGTGGCGTCCGCCGCCAACCTGCGCCCGGCGCCACCGCAGTGGCTGGCGGGGTGGGCGGCCGCCGAGGGCGCCGCCCAGGGCGCCATCGACGAGGTGGTGGCCGGGCATCGCGAGGCCACCGAGCCGGCCGTCGCCCGGGCGGTCGTCGACGCCGTGGCCCCGGGCGGGACGCTCGTGGTGTCGTCGTCCATGCCGGTCCGCGACGTCGAGTGGTACGGGCGGCCGCGGGCGGGGCTGCGGGTGCTCTCCAACCGGGGCGCCAACGGGATCGACGGCGTCGTCTCGACCGCCCTCGGCGCCGCCGTCGCCGGGCCGGGGCCGACCGCCGCCCTGGTCGGTGACCTCGCCTTCGTCCACGACACCAACGGCCTGCTCATCCCGCCGGGCGCCGGGGACGGCGTGGACGCCACCGTGGTGGTGGTCGACAACGACGGCGGCGGCATCTTCTCGTTCCTGCCCCAGGCGAGGGCGCTCCCCGCCGAGCGCTTCGAGCGGCTGCTGGGCACGCCCCACGGGCTCGACCTGTGCGCCGTCGCCCGCGCCCACGGCGTGGACGCGGTCGAGGCGACGAGCGCCGACGAGGTGGCCGCCGCCGTGGCCGCGCCGCCGGCGGGCGTGCGGGTCGTGGTCGTCCGCACCGACCGGTCGGCCAACGTCGCCGTCCACGACGAGGTGCACCGGGCCGTGGCCGCCGCGGTGGCGGGCAGGGGCTGAGGGTCGGTCAGGGCCGGACGACGGCGGCCAGCAGGGCCTGGAGCTTGAGCTGGGTCTCGGCCAGCTCGAGCTCGGGGTCCGAGTCGGCGACGACGCCGACGCCGGCGAAGAGGCGGGCCCGGTTCCCGTCCAGCTCGGCCGAGCGCACGCCGACCGCCCACTCACCGTCGCCCCGGGCGTCCATCCAACCCACCGGCCCGGCGTAGCGCCCCCGGTCCAGCCCCTCGGCCTCGGCGATGTACGCCAGCGCGGCGCCCGTGGGGGTCCCTCCCACGGCGGGCGTCGGGTGGAGCAGGAAGGCCAGGTCGAGGGCCGAGGGGCCGGCGCCGTCGAGACGGCCGCTGACCACGGTGCCCAGGTGCGACACGTTGCGCAGCGGCACGATCGACGGCTCGGCGGGGACGTCCAGCGACGAGCAGTGGGGGCGCAGGGCGGCGGCGACGGCGTCGACGACCATGGCGTGCTCGTGCCGGTCCTTGCCCGACGCCAGCAGGGCGGCGGCCAGGCGGGCGTCGACGTCGGGGTCGCCGCTCCGGGGGATGGTGCCGGCCATGGGCTGGGAGCGCACGGCGTCGCCCCGGCGGGACACCAGCAGCTCGGGGCTGGCGCCCACGAAGCCGTCGACCGAGAAGAGCATGCACGACGGGTACAGGGCCCGCAGGCGGGCCATCACGTCCAGCGGCAGGACGGGCCGGTTGGCCTCCACCGTCACCTCGCGGGCGAGCACCACCTTGCGCAGGCGCCCGGCCCGGATGGCGGCCACCGCCTCGGCGATGACCTCCAACCACTCGTCGTGGGGGCGGGCGGCGGTCAGGCGGAAGTCGTCGGGCGGCCGCCGGCGCACCGGCGCAGGGGCGTGGGGCGGGGCGGCGTCGCCCACCACGGTGCGCCAGGCGGTGCCGTCCCGCGCCCGGCCCACGATCACGGCGGGGACGACGGCCTCGCCCGCCGCGTCGGGCCGGAAGGGGAGGGCGCCGAAGGCGACCGGGCCGGTGCCCGGCCGGCGCACCTCGTCGTCGGCGTCGATGGCGGCCAGCACGGCGGCGGCGTCGGCGGCCGGGGCCCGGAGGGCGACGCCCCGCCCGGCCAGGCCGTAGCCGTCCCGCTCGAACAGCACGCCGTCGTCGCCGGCGAAGGCCACCAGGTCGACGCCGGCGGGGTCCACCTCCTTCGTGCGGGCGGCCAGGCCCGTCGCCGCCCCGGTGGCCGTCACGGCCGGGCCCGGGTGGCGGTCAGGAGCTGGGCGATGCCGGCGCTGAGGGGCCGGCGCTCGACGGCGGTGAACCCGGCGTCGCGCAGCTGGGCGAGCAGGGCGGGCCGCGGCGGGAGGTAGGCGACCGAGCGGGGGAGGTAGCGGTAGGCGGCGGCGTCGGACAGGAGCCCGCCGATGCGGGGCACCACCTTGCCGAAGTAGACCGAGTGGCCCCAGCGCAGGACGGGGTTGGCCGGCTCCGCCACCTCCAGCAGCGCCATCCGCCCGCCGGGGACCAGCACCCGGGCCGACTCGGCGAAGAAGGCGGGCAGGTCGACGAAGTTGCGCAGGGCGAAGCCGCACGTGACGCCGTCCACCGACGCGTCGGGGAAGGGCAGGCGGAGGGCGTCGGACTGGACGAGGGGGGCGGTCGTGGCCGCGTGGGCGAGCATCCCCCACGACAGGTCCACGCCGACGGGGCGCAGGCCGCGGGACCGGAGCTCGCGGCACAGGTCGCCCGTGCCCGCCGCCAGGTCGACGACCCGCGAGCCGGGCGCCAGCCCGAGGGACGCCACCGTGCGCCGGCGCCAGCCCACGTCCATGCGGAAGGTCATCACCCGGTTCACCAGGTCGTAGCGGGGGGCGATGGCGTCGAACATGTCGCGCACGGCCCGCACCTTCTCCTCGCCCTCGGGGAGGGCCTCCTCGGGCCGGGCGGCGCGCCGCATCACGCGCTCTCGGACCGGCGGACGGCGGCCAGCTCGGCCGGCCCCCCGACCTGCTCGATGTGCTCGGTGGCGACGGCCAGGAGCGTTCGGGTGAAGTGGTGCGACACCACCGTGGCGGTGGCCGGGAGCAGTGTGCGGAACGCCTCCACCAGGCGGTCGGCCGCCTCGTCCTCGGGCAACCCCGAGGCCCGCAGCGGCTTGCGCACGTGCTCGTCGAACAGGTCGACGGCCCGCTCCGCCACCGCCCGCACCGCCCGGTGGTGCTCGCGGGCGAGGTCGAGCAGGTCGGTGAGAGGCAGGCCCTGCTCCAGCAGGCGCAGGCCGGCCCGCGCCACCTCGACGTCGGCCCCGGTGTAGCCGCCCCGGTCGGGGACGAGCAGGCCTTCCCGCGCGACGGCCTCGAGCAGGGCGACGGGGATGCCCGTGCGCTCGGACAGCTCGTCGGCGCTCAGCAGGGCCCCCTCGGGCTCGCCTCCGGACGGGCGGGCGACGGCGCCGACGAGGGCCTCGTCGGCGGCGTCGAGCTCGCCGTCGAGCAGGCGGCGGATGGTGGCCAGCGTCAGCCCCCGGGCCTGGAGGGAGCGGATGCGGGCCAGGCGCTCGACGTGGTCGTCGCCGTACCAGGCGACGCGCCCCCGGCGCAGGGGCGGGGGCAGGAGGCCCCGGGACTGGTAGAAGCGCACGGTGTCGACCGACACGTCGGCCGCCGCCGCCAGCTGCTCGACCCGATGCTCCACGCGGCCACTCTAGGAGTGGTCGCTCGCACTGTCACATCGGGGGCGGCGTCAGCGGGGGGCGCCGCAGCGGGTGCACGCCGGGTAGGCGCGCGACGTCGGCCGCCCGCACGCCGCGCACGTCGGGACCACGACGGAACCGGCCCGCACCCGCCGCACGGCCGCCCACAGCATCCCGCCCACGGCCACGACGAAGAGCACCTCGAGGCCGTCTCGGAGAAGCGCGTCGGGCACATGCGCATGGTCCCACTCCGGCCGGGCCATCGTGGAGGGGTGCGAAGGTGGCGACGGGCCGTGCTGGTGGGCGGAGCCCTCGCCGCTGCGGCGTGCGGCGGGGGCGCCCCGCCCGAGCACGCCGCCGCCCGCCCGCCGGCGACCACCGCCGCGCCGGCAGCCCTGACGACGGCCACCACGGCACCGGCGGCGACCACCACCGCACCGACGGCGACCACCACCCCGGAACCGACGGCGACCGCGCCGGTGCAGACGACGACGACCACGGGCCGCCCCACCCCCACGACCCTGCCGCCGGTGGTCGAGGTGGCGTACCGGATCGAGCGGCGGGTGTCCGACGAGGCGACGGCGGGGTTCGAGGCGGTGGTGGAGGCGACCCTGTCCGACCCGCGGGGGTGGAGCCGGGCCGGCTTCCGGCTGGTGCGGCGGGACGACGGGCCCTACCTGATCGTGCTGGCCGAGGGGCCCGAGGTCGACCGGCTCTGCCTCCCCCACGACACCTACGGCGAGTACTCCTGCCAGCGCCGCGAGGTCGTCGCCCTGAACGCCGAGCGGTGGCGGGAGGCGACGCCCAAGTGGACGGGGGACCTGGCGACCTACCGCCAGATGCTCGTGAACCACGAGGTCGGCCACCTGCTGGGACAGCCCCATCCCCCGGTCCAGTGCCCGCGGCCGGGGCGGGCGGCACCGCTCATGGCGCAGCAGAGCACGGAGCTCGACGGGTGCCTGCCCAATCCCTGGCCCCTGGATTCCGAGGTGGAGGCGGCCGCCCGCCACGACCGGCCCCTGGCCCCGCTGTAGCTGCAGCGCCGGCGGCATCGGCGGCTCTCGCGCCGCCGGGCGGTACAGTGCCTCGCACATGAACCGGCGGGTCCTGGTGGGAGTCGGAGCGGTCCTGGTCGTCGCGCTCCTCGCCGCCGGGGTGGTCGCCGCTTCCACGCGGGACCCGGGACCGGCGGAGCTGGTCGTGGCCAGCACCACGACCACCCAGGCGACGGCGCTGCCCGCGTCCACCATCGCCCTGCCCCCCACCACGGCCGACCCGGTCGTGCCCGCCGCCGGCGGCGGCTCCGGGCCCGTGTTCACCCTGAAGGCCAGCGACGGCCGGGCCTACGCCACCGCCATCCCCTTCACCAGCTCGGTGGCCGTGCCGGCCGGGCTCCAGTTCGTGCTCGTCATCGGCTCGGACGCCCGTCCCGGCCAGGACGTCCGCCGGGCCAACGGGGACTCCGTCCACCTGGTCGCCGTGAACCCGGCGACCATGGAGGGCACCATCGTCGGAATCCCGCGCGACGCGTGGGTGGAGATCCCCGGCCGGGGCAACGGCAAGCTCACCAGCACGCTGGCCAACGGGGGCCCGGCGCTGGTGGTCGACACCGTGCGCCGGCTGACCGGCCTCCCGGTGAACTACTACGTCATCACCGGCTTCCAGGGCCTCACCGCCATGGTGGACGCCGTGGGCGGCGTGGACGTGCTCGTCAACCGGCGCATGGCCGACCGCAACTCGGGCGCGTTCTTCGAGCCGGGTTGGCACCACCTGAACGGCGCCCAGGCCCTGGCCTTCACCCGCAACCGCCACGACACGGCCAGCGGCGACTTCGGCCGCTCCGAGAACCACGGCTCCCTCCTCCTCGCCGCCCTCGGCAAGCTGCGCGCCGAGGTGGGCGACGACGGCGGCCTGCGCCGCTGGATGGACGTGCTGGGCCGCCATGCATCGCTCGACGTGGCGCCCGACAAGCTGCTGCCGCTCTCGGTGCTGGCCCGGCGCATCGACCCGGCCCGGATGCGGAACGTGGTCGTCCCGGGCCGCATCGGCATGGCGGGCCGGGCCTCCGTCGTCTTCTTGACCAGCGAGGCCGCCGGACTGTTCGCCGACCTGCGCGACGACGCCGTCGTCGGCGGCCCCGCCGGTCCGCCCGCCGCCGCCCCGCCTGCCGGGGGCACGGCGCCCGCCGGCCCGTCCGGCACGGACACCACGGCGCCGGCGACCACCACGCCGCCCGCCGAACCCACCTCGACGACCACCGCCCCCGACGGCCTGCTGCCGCCGCTGGTGCCCGGCGGCTGACAGCCCCGCCGCCGCCCACCACGGCGACCTGTAGCACGGCATGCTACAGTGGACCGATGCACCGGGAGATCACCCAACGCCAACTGCGCAACGAGAGCGGCAGGATCATGCGGGAGCTCGACCAGGGCGAGTCGTTCGTCATCACCCGCAACGGCGTGCCCGTCGGGGAACTGGCTCCGCTGCGCCGCCACCGGTTCGTCGCCGCTGAGACTGCGGTCGCGCTCTTCAGAGCCGCACCACCGGTCGACTACGGCCGGTTCCGCGCCGACGTCGACGCTGCCGCAAGCCAGGATCCGACGCCTCGTGCCTGAGCCTGCCGGTGTGGCGCGAGGCCTGCTCGACACGTCCGTCGTGATCGATCTCGAGGCGATCGATGCCTCGCACCTTCCCGCCGAAGTGGCGGTGAGCGCTCTCACCATGGCCGAACTGGCCGCCGGTCCCCACGCCACAACCGATCCGGACGAGCGCGCACGACGCCAGGACCGGCTGCAGCGAGCCGAGGCGACCTTCGACCCGCTCCCGTTCGATGCCGAGGCGTCGCGCGTGTACGGCCGGGTCTTCGCGTCGGTCATCGCCGCTGGCAGGAAAGCGCGAGGTGCCTGCGCCGCCGACCTGTTGATCGCGGCGACCGCGGTCGCCGCCGGGCTCCCGCTCTACACCCGCAACGGCGACGACTTCGAGGGGCTGCGCGACCTCCTGGAAGTCATCGTGGTGTAGCAGTCGCATGCACGGTGTCGAGGAAGAGCCCTATGACCCCGGTGTCGCGGCGATCGTCTCAGCCAGTCAGACCCCCATGGGCTTCGCCCGCCACGACGGATGAGAATGGTGCGTGCTCGGCCAAGCTCGGCTTTCCTTGGTGCAGCAAAGCCCGATAGTCAGACTGATGCGGGGGCCTTCTCGGCACCACGAAGTGTTCACTGCGA
>DATLFN010000080.1 GCA_035540975.1 Acidimicrobiales bacterium | reverse complement strand
TCCCCCACGCGGCGTTGCTGCGTCAGGCTTTCGCCCATTGCGCAAGATTCCCCACTGCTGCCTCCCGTAGGAGTCTGGGCCGTGTCTCAGTCCCAGTGTGGCTGGTCGTCCTCTCAGACCAGCTACCCGTCGAAGCCTTGGTGGGCCGTTACCCCACCAACCAGCTGATAGGCCGCGAGCCCCTCCCGAAGCGATGAATCTTTCCTCATCAGGCCAGGTGACCCGGTGAGGGCATCCGGTATTAGCACCGGTTTCCCGGTGTTATCCCAGACTTCGGGGCAGGTTGCTCACGTGTTACTCACCCGTTCGCCGCTAGGCCTTCCCCGGTGTTGCCACCGGTTGGGCCCCGCTCGACTTGCATGTGTTAAGCACGCCGCCAGCGTTCGTCCTGAGCCAGGATCAAACTCTCCATCGAGACCTCGGGGAGCAAGCCCCCCTTCGATCCGGAGAGCCGGCCTCGGAGCTTCCGAGCTCGTCGGCCGACTGGCACCAAAGACGGACGTTGTGTTGTCCGTTGTCAGTGCATTGACAGTTGCGACCACTCGCGTGGTCGCCCGCACTGGCTTTTGGCTTTCCTCTGTTCCGTTTTCAAGGAGCACGCTTGCGGGGCGCACGCGCCACCCGGAGGATGACGGAGGTACGGAGTTCCGCTGAGGTCGGGGGCCACGCCGGAACCGGCGTACTACCCCGACACTGGGTCCTGCGATCGCCCTGGGCACCGAAGCGGCATCCTGGGCGGCTTTTCACTGTAGCACACCGGCCGAAGCTGTCAACGTGCTCCAGCCGGCCTGCGCCGGTGACGATCCTACCTGAGGGACAATGGCAACGGTGCGCCGGGCGTCCGCATTCCTCCTGCTGGCGGTCCTGACCGCCGGGGCCTGCTCGTGGGAGACGCCGCCCCTGAAGTCGACCGTCCCGGCGCCCTTGGCCGAGTCCTCCCGGATCCTGGCCGCCGACGGGTCGGTGGTCACCGCCCTGCACGGCGAGGAGAATCGGGAGACGGTCCCCCTGGCCCGGATGCCCGTCGCCCTGCGCCAGGCCGTGGTCGCCATCGAGGACGAGCGGTTCTGGGAGCACAAGGGCGTCGACACCAGGTCGGTTCTCCGGGCCGTGTACGCCAACGCCGCCGAGGGCGAGGTCGTCGAGGGCGGCTCGACGATCACCCAGCAGTACGTCAAGAACGAGCTGGTCGGCCCGGACCGGACGCTGCGGCGCAAGCTCCGCGAGGCCTCGCTCGCCTACCAGCTCGAGCGCCGCTACACCAAGGAGCGGATCCTCGAGCTGTACCTCAACACGATCTACTTCGGGAACGGTGCCTACGGCGTCCAGGCGGCCGCCAACGAGTACTTCGGCATCGCCGTCGACCAGCTCGGCCTGGCCCAGGCGGCGCTGCTGGCCGGGCTCATCCGGGCGCCCAACCGAACCGACCCGTACCTCCAGCCCGAGGTGGCCGCCGCCCGCCGCCGGGTCGTGCTCGAGAAGATGGTCGAGCTGGGGTGGGCCACGACGGAGCAGGCGGCGGCCGCCGGCGCCGAGCCGCTGATCTCGGCCACGCCCGCCGCCGACCGCTACCCGGCGCCCCACTTCGTGGAGCGGGTCAAGCGCTTCATCCTCGACGACCCCCGCTTCGGACCGACCCCCGACGCCCGCCGGGACCTGCTGTTCAAGGGCGGCCTGCGCATCACGACCACGCTCGACCGGCGCCGCCAGGCTGCCGCCGAGGCGGCCATCGCCCGGGTTCTCTCGTCGCCCGAGACCGACCCGGCCGCTGCCGTGGTGTCGATCGAGCCGGGGACGGGGTTCGTCCGGGCGCTGGTCGGCGGGCGCGACTTCTTCGGGTCGGCGGCCGAGGCCAAGTTCGACCTGGCCACCCAGGGCAGCCGCCCGGCCGGGTCGGCGTTCAAGCCGTTCGTGCTGGCCGCCGCCCTCGAGCAGCACGTGCCCGTGACCAAGTTCTACGACGCCCCCGGCACAATGACCATCCCACTGCCCCGGGAGCCGTGGACGGTGTCGAACTACGAGGGGCAGGGCGGCGGTCGGATGACGCTGATCGACGCCACCATCCGCTCGGTCAACACCGTCTACGCCCAGCTCATCCTCGACGTGGGGCCGGCCGACGCGGTGGCCACGGCCGCCCGCATGGGCATCACCTCGCCGCTCCAGCCCTACCCGTCGGCCGTGCTCGGGACCAACGACGTCACCCCCCTGGAGATGGCGTCGGCGTACGGGACGCTGGCCAACCGGGGCCTCGCCGTCCCGCCCGTGTTCGTCACCCGGGTAGTGGGCAGCGACGGGCGCGTGCTGTTCCAGCACCAGCACTCCCAGAAGCGGGTGCTGGACCGGGCCAGCGCCGACGTGGTGGTGGACGTGCTCCGCCAGGCGGTGGAGCGCGGCACCGGCGTCAAGGCCCGGATCGGCCGGCCGGTGGCGGGCAAGACGGGGACGGGCCAGGAGTGGCGCGACGCCTGGTTCGTGGGCTTCACCCCCGAGTTGGCGACGGCCGTGTGGGTCGGGTTCCCCGACCGGCAGCGCTCCATGGTCCCGCCCGCCACCCGCATCCTGGTGACGGGCGGGTCGTGGCCGGCCGAGATCTGGGGCCTGTACGCCTCCGAGGCCCTGGCCGACGTCCCCGCCGGCGACTTCCCGGCGCCGCCCCCTCCGGAGGGCGACGCCTCCCAGCCCGTGCTGCGCCTGGTGCCGCCGGTGATCGGGCTCCCCGCCGAGCAGGCCGAGGACGCCCTGGGCCGAGACGGCTTCCTCGCCACCCGCGAGCCCACCCCGAGCGCGGACTACCCGCCCGGCTACGTGGTCGGCGCCTCGCCCGACAGCGGCCTGCTGGCGCCCGCTGCGTCCACGGTGGCGCTCAAGGTGAGCTCGGGCCCCGTCACCGCGTTGGTCCCCGAGCTGGCCGGGATGACGGCGGAGCAGGCGGGCGTGGCGCTCGGCGTCGCCGGGCTGGCCGCCAACGTCGTCGTGCAGGGCGAGCCCACCCCCGGCGGACCGGCGCGGCGGCGGGGCCTGGTCTGGCGGCAGTCGCCCGGCGCCAGCACCGGTGCCACCAGGGGCGCCACCGTCACCGTGTACGTCAACCCGCTCACCTGACTCCCCGTGCCCCGGGCAGCGCCGACGGACGCCCCCGGGAGACGTTGGGGTCGCCCGGGACGTACCACCGCCACGGGTGCGCGGCGCCCCGGGTGAGGCCGACGCGAGTGGTGTTGGCGGGGGCGGCGGGCGGCGCCGTGCCGTCGTCGGCCAGGAACGGGCCCCCCTCGGCGGTCACCAGGTCGGCCCCGTCGTGGGCGCCGGTGAGCCCGAGGGCCTGGCACAGCCGTCCCGGGCCGCTGCACAGGTCCCGGTCGCGCGCCGTCCCGGGGCGGGCCGCCCGCATCCCGTCGAGCCCGGTGAGGGGGGCCAGCGCACGCAGGAGGACCGCCACACCGACGCCCTCGTCGCCGCACACGGCATTGGCGCACCAGTGGATGCCATAGGACCGGTAGACGTACAACAGGCCGGGCGGGCCGAACATGGAGGCGTTGCGGGGCGTCGGGCCTCGGAAGGCGTGGCTCCCCGGGTCCTCGGCGCCGGCGTAGGCCTCCACCTCCACGATCCGCCCCGACCGCTCCCTGACGACCAGGACCTTGTTGAGCAGCTCCGGTGCCACCACGCGCGGGTCCCGGCGGTAGAACGCCCTCGGGAGGGGGGCCGGGCTCAGGGCCGGCGCCACCGGGCGAGCCGCTCGGTGTCGTGGTGCAGCCGCTTGCGGAACCGGCCCAGCTGGTCGGCCACCGGCCCGGGGCCGGCCCCGCCCGGCGTCGTGCGGCGGCCCACGGCCGCGCCCGGCTCCAGGAGGAACAGGGCGTCGGCTCCCAGGTCGGGGTGGGCCTCGACCAGCTCGGCCAGGGGCACCCCCCGCTCCACGCACGACCGGACCAGGCCGCCCACCACCCGGTGGGCGTCGCGGAACGGCATCCCCCGCTCGACCAGCCACTCGGCCACGTCGACGGCCGACGAGGCGTCCTCGGAGGCGGCGTCCTGCATGCGCCGGTCGTCGAAGGAGGCGGTGGCGTACAGGCCGGCCATGGCGGCCAGGGCCAGCCGGACCTGGTCCAGGGCGTCGAACAGCGGCTCCTTGTCCTCCTGGAGGTCGCGGTTGTAGGCGAGGGGCAGTCCCTTGAGGGTGGCCAGCATCCCCGTCAGGTGCCCGATGAGCCGCCCCGCCTTCCCGCGGGCCAGCTCGGCCACGTCGGGGTTCTTCTTCTGGGGCAGCATCGAGCTGCCCGTCGCGTAGGCGTCGTCGAGGCGGACGAAGCCGTACTCCTCGCTCGACCACAGCACGATCTCCTCGCCCATGCGGGAGAGGTGGACGCCGAGCAGGGCGAGGTCGAACAGGGCCTCGGCGACGAAGTCGCGGTCGCTCACCGCGTCCAGCGAGTTCTCGAAGCGGGCGGCGAAGCCGAGGTCGGCGGCCACCCAGTCCGGGTCGAGCGGGAGCGACGAACCGGCCAGCGCGCCGGCGCCCAGGGGCGACACGTCCAGCCGCTCGAGGGTGCTCTCCAGGCGGGCGACGTCGCGGGCCAGCGCCCAGCCGTGGGCCAGCAGGTGGTGGGCGAGGAGGACGGGCTGGGCCCGCTGGAGGTGGGTGTAGCCCGGGAGGTAGGTGTCGCCGGCGGCCTCGGCCCGGGCCAGGAGCACCCCTTGGAGGTGGAGCGCGGCGGCGGCCACCCGCACCAGCTCCCGTTTGGTGAACAGGCGGAGGGCGGTGGCGACCTGGTCGTTGCGGCTGCGCCCGGTGTGGAGCTTGGCCCCGACGTCGCCGGTGATCTCGGTGACCCGGCGCTCGATGGCCGTGTGGACATCCTCGTCGGTGGGCGCGAAGACGAACGTGCCCTCGGCCAGCTCCTCGCCCACCCGGTTGAGGGCGGTCAGCAGGATGCTCACCTCGTCCCCGGTGAGGATCCCGCTCTTGCCCAGCCCGCGCACGTGGGCGCGCGAGCCGGCGACGTCGTCGGCGGCCAGGCGCCGGTCGAAGTCGAGGCTGGCCGTGAAGGCGAGCATCTCCGGCGCCGGAGTCGACGTGAGTCGCCCGTCCCAGAGCCTCATCTAGGCGTCCCCGCGGCGGGCCTGGCGGGCCGCCCACGTCTGCACGCCGAGGCCCCACAGCCGCACGAAGCCCTCGGCGTCGGAGTGGCGGAAGCGGTCGGCCGCCTCGTAGGTGGCGAGGGCGTAGTCGTAGAGGCCGACCTCGCTGCGCCGGCCCGCCACGATGCAGCGCCCGGGCACCTCGCAGCGCAGGCGCACCTCGCCGGTGACGAAGCGCTGGCTCTCGTCGACGAAGGCGTCGAGGGCCTGCTTCAGGGGCGAGAACCACAGGCCGTCGTAGACCAGCTCGGCGTAGCGGGGCTCCAGGCGGGCCTTCTCGTGGGCCAGGTCGCGCTCGAGGGTGAGGTCCTCCAGGTCGGAGTGGGCCATGAGGAGGGCGAGCGACCCCGGGCACTCGTAGACCTCCCGGCTCTTGATGCCCACCCGGCGGTTCTCCACCATGTCGATGCGGCCCCACCCGTACGAGCCCACCACCCGGGTGACCTCGTCGATCAGCTCGTGGAGCGGCAGCGGCCTGCCGTCCAGGCTGACGGGGACGCCCTGCTCGAAGCCGATGGTCAGCTCCGTCGCCTCGGTGGCCGTCGGGGTCGTGAGCTCGTACACCTCCTCGGGGGGCTGCTCCCAGGGATCCTCCAGGATGCCGCACTCGATGGTGCGCCCCCACAGGTTCTGGTCGATGGAGTACGGGCTGGCCTTGGTGACGGTGACCGGGATGCCGAAGCGGGCCGCGTACTCGATGGACTCCTCGCGGGTGAGCCCCCACTCCCGCACCGGCGCCACGATGTCGAGGTCGGGCGCCAGGGCCCGGGTGCTGACCTCGAAGCGCACCTGGTCGTTGCCCTTGCCGGTGCACCCGTGGGCGATGCCGGTCGCCCCGTGCTCCCGTGCCGCCGCCACCAGGTGCTTGACGATGATCGGGCGGGACAGCGACGAGACCAGCGGGTACTTCCCCTCGTACTTGGCATTGGCCTTGAGGGCGGGCGCCACGAAGTCCCGGGCGTACTCCTCCCGGCAGTCCACCACCACGGCCTCCACCGCACCGGCGGCCAGCGCCCGCTTGCGGATGTCCTCGAAGTCGCCGCCCTGCCCGACGTCGGCCGCCAGGGCGATGACCTCCAGCCCCATCTCCTCGCCCATCCACCGGACGGCCACCGAGGTGTCCAGACCGCCGCTGTACGCCAGAACGACCCGCTTGGTCATGTGCTCTCTCTCCCCTGGTCCACTCCGGCGAGGGCGGCGAGCCGCCTCGCCACCTCGGCGCCGCCGACGTACTCGGCGGCCACCACGATCACGGTGTCGTCACCGGCCACGGTCCCGACGATCTCCTCCAGCCCCGCCCGGTCCAGGGCCGAGCCCACCACGTGGGCCGATCCGGGGGGCGTGCGGAGCACGACGATGTTGGCCGACGACGCCACGTCCCCCACCCAGTCGCCCAGCACCCGGCGGAGGTGGTCCTCGGGGGCGAGCCGGTCCTTGGCCATCTCGGGGATGGCGTACACCGTCTCACCCCCAGGGACGCGCACCTTGACGGCGCCCAGCTCCTCGAGGTCGCGCGACACGGTGGCCTGGGTGGCGGTCAGCCCGTCGGCCGCCAGCAGCTCCACCAGCTGCGTCTGGCTGGTGACGGCGTGGCGCTCGAGCAGGTTGGCCACCCGGTGCTGGCGCTGGCGCTTGGTGGTGGTCACGTCGCCTCCCCCGCCCCGGCGCCCAGGAGGAAGAGCAGGAGGCCGCGCATGGCGTGCATGCGGTTCTCGGCCTGCTGCCACACCACGCTGGCGGGGCCGTCGAGGACGCCGGCGCTGACCTCCTCGCCCCGGTGGGCGGGAAGGCAGTGCAGGAACAGGGCGCCCTCGGCCGCCTTCGCCATCAGGTGCTCGTCCACCGTGTAGCCGGCGAAGGCCAGGCGCCGGCGCTCGGCCTCGTCCTCCTGGCCCATGGACGCCCACACGTCGGTGTAGACGGCGTCGGCTCCGTGGACCGCCTCCTCGGGCGAGCTGGCGACCACGACGGCGCCGCCGAGGGCGGTCGCCCGCTCGGCCACCTCGGCGGGCAGGGCGAAGCCGGCGGGCGCCGCCACCCGCGCCTCCATGCCGGCCAGGGCGGCGGCCAGCACCAGGGAGCGGCACACGTTGTTCCCGTCGCCCACGTAGGCGATGGTGCGGCCGGCGACCGACCCCCAGTGCTGGCGGAGGGTGAGGAGGTCGGCCAGCGCCTGGCACGGGTGGCTGTCGTCGGAGAGCAGGTTGACGACGGGGACGGTGGCGGCCTCGGCCATCCGGGACAGCTTGGCGTGCTCGAACACCCGGGCGCCGATGAGCGCGTGGTAGCGGCTGAGGACGCGGGCGGCGTCGGCGGCCGGCTCCCGGACGTCCACGTCCACCTCCTCGGCCCGCACGGAGACGGGGTGGCCGCCCAGCTGGACGACAGCCATCTCGGTGGCGTTGCGGGTCCGCAGGGAGGGCTTCTCGAACAGCAGGGCGACGCCCCGGCCCCGCAGGACCTGGGCGGGCCGGCGCTGCTCGGCCAGGTCGAGGACCGCATCGAGCCCGGCGGCGGTGAGGTCGTCCACGTCGAGGAGGTGGTGGGGCCCGGGGGTCATCCCAGGACCTCGCCCAGCACGGCGACCGCCTCGTCGATCTCGTCGTCGGTCACGAGGAGGGACGGCTCGAGGCGCAGCGCCGAGTCGGTGACGGCGTTGACCACCAGGCCCGCCTCCAGCGCCCGGGCGGCGGCGTCGCCGGCGGTGCCCGGGGCGGTCAGCTCGGCGGCCAGGAGGAGCCCACGGCCCCGGACCGACGCCACGGCGCCGAGCGACTCCAGTCCCTTGGCCAGGCGCTCACCCGCCGCCGCCGCCAGGGACGGCACGTCCAGCCTCTCCATCTCGGCCAGGACGGCACGAGCGGCGGACGCGGCCAGGGGCTGGCCGCCGAAGGTGGTGGCGTGGTCGCCGGGCGCGAAGGCGTCGGCCACGTCGTCCCGGGCCCAGCAGGCGCCGATGGGGACGCCGTTGCCGAGCGCCTTGGCCACGGTGACCACGTCGGGCTCGATGCCGGCGTGCTGGAAGGCGAACCAGCGGCCGGTGCGTCCCAGCCCGGTCTGCACCTCGTCGAGGATGAGCAGCACGCCCCGCTCGTCGCACAGGCGGCGGACGCCCGGGAGGTAGCCGTCGTCGGGGACGCGGACGCCGCCCTCGCCCTGCACGCACTCGAGGATGACGGCGGCCACGTCGGGCCTCATCGCCGCCTCCAGGGCGGCCAGGTCCGACCAGGCCACGTGGCGGAAGCCCTCGGGCAGGGGCTGGAAGGCCTCGTGCTTCTGGGGCTGCCCGGTGGCGTGCAGGGTGGCCAGCGTGCGCCCGTGGAACGAGCCGTAGGCGCTCACGACCACGTGGCGGCCCCGGCCGCCCCACTTGCGGGCCAGCTTCAGCGCGCACTCGTTGGCCTCCGCCCCCGAGTTGGCGAAGAAGACCTTTCCCGCCGGGCCGCCGATCAGCCGGTCGAGGGTGGCGGCCACCTCGGGGCCGACCGTGGTGGCGAACAGGTTCGACACGTGGACCAGGGTGGCGGCCTGTTCGGCGACCGCCGCCGCCACCGCCGGGTTGGCGTGCCCCAGCGACGTCACCCCGACGCCGGCCAGGAAGTCGAGGTACCGCCGTCCCCGGTCGTCCCACAGCACCGCGCCCTCACCGCGCACGAAGGTCACGGCGGGCGCCGGGTAGGTGGGCATCAGCGGCGCGCCGACGGGCTCAGCCACGCCTTGCCCGTTCTGTGGACGGATATCGCCGCATACCGGTGCCGGGCGTCCAGAGAACGCGGGCGGGCATCACGGGCTGACCATGGTGCCGACGCCCTCGTGGGTGAAGACCTCGAGGAGGAGGGCGTGGGGCAGGCGGCCGTCGAGGATGTGGGCGTGGCCGACGCCGCCCTTCACGGCCCCGATGCACGAGCGGATCTTGGGGATCATCCCGGCGACCACCGACCCGTCGGCGATCATGGCCTCCAGCTCGGCGGTCGACACCGAGCTGAGGAGGGTGGACGGGTCGGTCGGGTCCTCCCTCAGCCCCTCCACGTTGGTGAGGTAGACGAGCTTCTCGGCCCGGAGGGCCTCGGCGATGGCGCCCGCCGCCGTGTCGGCGTTGATGTTGTAGGCCTGGCCGTCGGTGCTGCTCCCGATGGTGGCGATGACGGGGACGAGGTCCTCGGCCAGCAGCCGCTCGACGATGGACGGGTTCACGGCGGCCACGTCGCCCACGAACCCCAGCTCCGGTGAGCGGGCGGTGGCGGTGATGAGCCCGGCGTCCTCGCCCGACAGCCCGACGGCCAGCGGGCCGTGGACGTTGACGGCCGACACCACGTCGCGGTTCACCTTGCCCACCAGGACCATGCGGGCGATGTCCAGCGTGTCGGCGTCCGTGACCCGCAGCCCCTCGCGGAACTCGGGCACCATTCCCAGCCGGTTCATCAGGTGGCCGATCTGGGGCCCGCCGCCGTGCACGACGACCGTGCGCATGCCCACGGAGTGCATGAGGGCCACGTCGGAGGCGAAGCTCGCCAGCGCCTCGTCGTCGCCGATGGCGTTGCCGCCGTACTTGACGACCACGACCTTGCCCCAGAACCGCCGGATGTACGGGAGCGCCTCGGCCAGGACGGCTGCCTTCTCCTGGGCGGTCACGACGTGGTCATGTTCTCGTCGACGTAGGCGTGGGTCAGGTCGGCGGTGACGATCTCCGCCGTACCCTCGCCCAGGCCGAGGTCGGCGTCGAGGTCGATCTCCCGGCCCGCCATGTGGGCGGCCAGGGCCCGGGCGTCGTGCCCGCAGGCCACGCCGTCGCGGCAGACGACCACGCCGCCGTAGGCGATGGAGACGAAGTCGACGTCGAACTCGACGCCAGCCGACCCCAGCTCGCTCACCACCCGGCCCCAGTACGGGTCGCGGCCGTACAGCGAGCACTTCACCAGCTGGCTCTCGGCGACCTTGCGGGCGGCGGCGACCGCCTGGGCGTCGGTGTGGGCACCCCGCACACGGACCCGGACCAGCTTGGTGGCGCCCTCGGCGTCGGCCGCCATCTGCAGGGCGAGGCTGGCGCAGGCGTCGGTGAGGGCGGCGGCGAACGGCTCGCGGGCCGGCGGTCCGGCCCGACCGCTGGCCAGCAGGATCACGGCGTCGTTGGTCGACGTCGCCCCGTCCACCGTCATCCGGTTGAACGAGGCGGCGGTGGCGGCGGCCAGGGCCGCCTGCAGCGGGCCCGGTTCCACCTCGGCGTCGGTGGTCAGCACGGCCAGCATGGTGGCCATGTCGGGAGCGAGCATGGCGGCGCCCTTCGCCATCCCCGCGATCGCCCAGCCGTCGCCCCGGACGACGACCTCCTTGCGCCGGGTGTCGGTGGTGAGGATGGCGTCGGCGGCCCGGGTGCCCCCCTCCGCGTCCAGGCCGGCGACCAGGTCCCCCACGCCCGCGCCGATGGGATCGACGGGCAGCGGGATGCCGATGAGCCCCGTCGAGCAGACCAGCACCTCCTCCCGACGGCACCCGAGGGACGCGGCGACGAGGTCGCACGTGCGCTCGCTCACGTGGAGGCCGGCGGCCCCGGTGGCGGCGTTGGCGTTCCCGCTGTTGAGGACCACGGCGGCGGCCCGGCCGGCGGTGGCGACGAGATGGCGGCGGCTCACCTGCACCGGCGCGGCGGCGGCCTGGTTGGAGGTGAAGACGGCGGCGGCGGGCACCGCCCGGCCGTCGTCCGTGGCGACGAGCGCCAGGTCGGGGCGCCCCCCGCCCTTGATCCCGCACGCCACGCCGTTGGCGACGAACCCGCCCGGCGCGGTGACGGTCACCTCGATCCCTTCGATGCGCTATGGCGCGCCAGGGGGTGGCGCGCGATCGCGAAGTGAACGGCCGGGTCGGTCACGGGTAGAGGCCCACGACGGGCAGGCCGGCGGTCTCGGGCAGGCCGAGGGCGAGGTTGGCGCACTGGATCGCCTGGCCCGACGCTCCCTTGACCAGGTTGTCGAGGGCGCACAGGACGACGACCCAGCCCGTGCGGGGATCGCGCCGGGCGGTGATCAGGGCCCGGTTGGACCCGGCCGTGGCCTTGGTGGACGGCGAGGCGGGGCCGACGGTCACGAAGGGCTCGTCGGCGTAGAACTCGGCCAGGACGGCGAGGGGGTCGGCGCCGGACGCCGGCCGGGCGTAGCAGGTGGCCAGGATGCCCCGGGTCATGGGGGCGAGGTGGGGCGTGAAGAGCACGCTGGCGCCCGTCGCCTGCTCGATCTCGGGCGTGTGCCGGTGGTCCAGCAGGCCGTAGGCGACGAAGTCCTCGTCCACGGTGGCGAAGTGGCTGGAGGCCTTGGGCACCCGCCCGGCGCCCGACACGCCGCTGGCGGCGTCGACGATCACCCCTTCGGTCTCGATGGCACCGGCCCGCACCAGCGGGGCCACGGCCAAAGCGGCGGCGGTGACGTAGCAGCCGGCGGCCGCCACCAGGTCGGCTCCCGCCAGGTCGTCACGGAACAGCTCGGGGATGCCGAAGGAGAACTCGGCTAGCAGCTCGGGCGCCGTGTGGGGGCCGCCGTACCAGGTCGGGTACAGGCCGGGGTCCCGGAGACGGAAGTCGGCCGCCAGGTCGACGACCTTGCCGACCCGCTTGCGCAGGTCGGGCACCAGCGCCTGCGACGCCCCGTGGGGGAGGGCCAGGAAGACCAGGTCGAGCCCCTCGGCCGCCGCCGGGTCGGGGTCGGCCAGCACGAGGCCCGAGTAGGCGGCCCCCAGGCTGGGATAGAGGTCGCCCACGGCCGTGCCCGCCGTGCTGTCGCCCGTCGCCAGGGCGACCGTCAGCTCGGGGTGGCCGGCCAGCAGGCGCAGCAGCTCCGCGCCGGTGTAGCCGGAGGCGCCGAAGATGCCGACCGTAGCCATCGCGTGATCATACAGTCTGGCGCATGGTCATGCACAAGGCGGGTTGGTGGGGGCGCGGCGCCGCCAGCGGCGCGGCGCGGCGTTACGCCCGCAGCTCGCCGCCGTGGGCGGCGGTTACCGCGTCGATGCAGCGGCCCCGCACCTCGGCCACGTCGCGGTCGGTGAGCGTGCGGTCGGGCGCCTGGAGGCGGAGCCGGTATGCCAGGCTGCGCCGGCCGCCGCCCAGGCGGTCGGACCGGTACACGTCGAACAGGCGCAGGTCGACCAGCAGCGGGCCCGCCGCCTCCCGGACCGTGGCCTCGACGCCGGCGGCGGGAACGGCATCGTCGACGACGAATGCCAGGTCCACGTCGCTCGAGGGCTGCTTGCTCACCGGGACGGCCTGGGGGTACGTCCGCTCCTTGGGCAGGGCGGCGTCCAGGTCGAGGTCGATCCAGCCCACCCGCCCCTCGATGCCGAAGGCCGCCACCACCGACGGCTCGACCTCCCCGACCCAGCCCAGCGGGCGGTCGCCGGCCAGGACGCCCGCCGTCCGGGTGGGGTGCAGCCCGGGCGCGGCGCCGGCCACCAGGCGCACGCCGGCCAGCCGCAGCGCGGCGATCACGACGTCCAGCACCCGCTTGGCCGCCTCCGCTCCCCCCCCGGCACCGGCCAGGGCGACGCCCAGCCGCTCCGCCTCGTCGGGCAGCGGCCCGCGCTCGCCCGCCGGGACGGTGAACACGTGGCCGACCTCGAACAGCGCCACGTCGGGGTTGCGGTGGGACGCGTTGAAGGCCACCGCCTTGAGCAGGCCGGGCAGGAGCGAGGCCCGCAGCACCGACTCCTCGCGGGCCAGTGGGTCGACGGCCACGATCACCTCGCCCTGGTGACCGGCCCGCTCGTTGTCACCCGGTCCGAGCAGCGGCGACGACGACGCCTCGCTCACGCCCGCGCCCACCAGCACCTCCCGCAGGTGGCGGCGCTGCTTCTGGTACGGCGTGAGGGCGCCCACGTACGGGCTGTCGGGCACGGTGCGCGGGATGTTGCCGTAGCCGTGGTGGCGGGCGACCTCCTCCACCAGGTCGACCTCGGAGGTGGCGTCGGGGCGGAAGGAGGGCGGGGCGACGTCGGACAGGCCGTCGCCGGCCGGGCTGACCCGGAAGCCGAGCGGCTCCAGCAGGGCCGGTACGTCGGCGTCGGACAGGTCGGTCCCCAGCAGGGCGTTGACCCGTGCGGTGCGCAGCCGGATGGGCGGCGGCGGCTCCGGCAGGTTGTCGACGTCCAGCAGGCCGGCCGCCACCTCGCCGACGCCCAGAAGCTCGCAGAACCGGTCGACGGCCCGGGGGATGCCGAGCGGGTCGCAGCCCCGCTCGAAGCGGGCCGACGCCTCGGTGCGCAGGTTGAGCCGCTTCGACGTGCGGGCGATCGCCATGGGGTCGAAGTACGCCGCCTCGAGGAGCACCCGGCTGGTGGAGGGCGAGATCTCCGACGAGGCGCCGCCCATGATCCCGCCGATGCCGACGGGCGTCCCCGTGGCGTCGCAGATGAGGCAGTCGTCGCCGTCGCCCACCCGGCGCTCCACCCCGTCGAGGGTCACCACCACCTCCCCTTCGGCGGCCCGCCGGACGAGGAGGCCGTACCCGGGGAGGAGGTCGAGGTCGTAGGGGTGGGTCGGCTGGCCCAGCTCGAGCATCACGTAGTTGGAGGCGTCGACCACGTTGGAGATGGGCCGCATGCCGGCCAGCGTGAGGCGGCGGGCCACCAGCGGGGGCGACGGGCCGACCACGACGCCGGTGATGACGCGACCGGTGAAGCGGGGGCACAGGTCGGGGCACTCGACCGCCACGCTGGCGAGCTCGGCCGCCACCGCCGTGCCTTCGGCGACCGGCGCCCCGGGGACCGCGAACGGCAGGCGCAGGCGGGCCGCCGCGTCCCGCGCCACCCCGGCGATGGAGTTGGCGTCGGGCCGGTTGCCCTCGATGGCGAGGTCGTAGACGACGTCCGGCTCGATCCCGAGGGCCGCCGCCAGGGGCGACCCGAGCTCGGCCTCGCCGTCGAGCACCAGGATGCCGGCGCCGTCGTCGCCCAGGCTCAGCTCGCGCTCGGAGCAGATCATTCCCTCCGACCACTGCCCCCGGACCTGGCGTCGCCCGATGGCGAAGTCGCCCGGCAGCACGGCGCCCACGGGGGCGAACGCCACCAGCTGGCCGGCGGCCACGTTGGGAGCGCCGCAGACGACCTGGAGCGGCCCCTTCCCGGCGTCCACCTCGGCCAGCCGGACCCGGTCGGCCCCGGGGTGGGGGCGCACCTCCAGGACGCGGGCGACCACGACGTCCTCGATGCCCTGGCCGATGTGCTCGATGCCCTCGACGACCATCCCCAGGTCGTCCATGACCCGCCCCAGCTCGACCGCGTCGAGGTTGAACGGCGCGAAGGCCCGCAGCCAGGAGAGGGGGACGCGCATCGGGTCTGTCGAGCCTCAGAACTGGGAGATGAAGCGGATGTCGTTGTCCAGCAGGACGCGCATGTCGGAGATCCCGTGGCGCATCTGGGCGCAGCGGTCGATGCCGAACCCGAAGGCGAAGCCCGACCACTCCTCGGCGTCCAGCCCGCAGGCGGCGAGCACGTTGGGGTGGACCATCCCACACCCGCCGAGCTCGATCCACCCGGTGCCCGAGCACGTCCGACAGCCGGCACCCGCACAGATGGCGCACGTGATCTCGTACTCGGCCGACGGCTCGGTGAACGGGAAGTAGGCGGGCCGCAGGCGCGAGTGGATGCCGGCACCGAAGTAGGCGTTGGTGAACACCTCGATGGTGCCGGCCAGGTCGCCGAAGGTGGTGCCGCGGTCGACGACCAGCCCCTCGATCTGGTTGAACGAGGCCGTGTGGCGGGCATCCGGCGTGTCCTTGCGGTACACCTTGCCGGGCATGATCGAGTAGACGGGCGGGGGCTGCGACTCCATCACCCGGATCTGCACGGGCGAGGTGTGGGGGCGCAGGAGGGTCGACTCCGGCTCGCCCCAGTCGAGGTACAGCGTGTCGAAGCCGCTGCGGGCGGGATGGCCCTTGGGGAAGTTGAGGGCGCCGAAGCTGTGCCAGTCGGTCTCCACCTCGGGGCCCTCGGCCACCGAGTAGCCCATCCCGACGAACACGTCCTCGAGCTCGTCGCGCGTCTGGGTGACCAGGTTGAGGTGCCCCCGCGCCGGCCCGGGGAGGACCTCGGTGAGGTCCAGCCGGTCGGCGTGGAGCCGGGCGGCCCGCTCGTCGGCATCGAGCACGGCGGCCCGTCCGGCGGCCAGCTCCGAGAGCCGGCGCCGCGCCTCGTTGACCAGCCGTCCCGCCTCCCGGCGCTCGTCGGGGGACAGGGCGCCCAGCTTGGCGTTGAGGGCGGCCAGCGGCGACCGTTTCCCCAGCACCTCCGCCTCCACCGCCCGCAACGCGTCCAGCGAGGCGGCCCCCTCGAGCCGCTCGGCCGCCAGCTTCTCGACCGCGGCCAACTCGTCGGCGGTCACGGACGGCTCCGCCGGCCGGCCGGAGCACGATCGACTCGACGAGCAACCTCCGGTTGCGAGTCGAACCTCACTGCG
>DATLFN010000079.1 GCA_035540975.1 Acidimicrobiales bacterium | reverse complement strand
CCTGCGACGAGCCGGCCGGGCGCTGCCAGGTCGACCACGTGGAGCCGTGGTCGGCCGGCGGGCGCACGGTGGCCGCCAACGGCCGCCCGGCCTGCGGGTTCCACAACCGGGCCCGCCACCGGGGACCACCGCCGGGGGCGTAAACAAGCGCTGGACGGCACGGGGGACCACCCCGGCGGTGTGACGGTCCCACCACTCGACGGCGGGCGTGCGTGCCCGGAACCGAGCCGCTGGTGACGGGCGTACCGTCTCGGCGTGAGCGGACTCGACCGGGCCGTCGAGCGGGTCGAGCGGGTCGCCGAGGCGTCCGCCGACGACGCCCGCACGTCCGCCTGGTCCCCCTCGACGAGCTGCGGCGCGCCGTCGGGTTCGACGCGCACGCCTGGCTGCGGACGGACCCGGAGACCGAGGTCGGGTGCGCCCCGATCGCCGATGTGCCGTGCCTACCCGAGCTTCCCCGGCTCACGAGGTGCCCCCGACGCGCTCGGCGAGGCGATGCTCGACGGGTGGCCGGCGTACGCGCCGCCGCCGCTCACCGACCGCTACGTGCAGGAATGACCAGCCGCCCTCCCGAGCGGGGTTGCTCCCGCGGGTCGGTACGCTCGACCCGTGGACCTGCTCGTCGTGGTGGGAGACGTCGACGTTCCCGAGCGGCTGCTGGCCCGGGCCGGGCACGTCATCCGGGTGCCGGAGCTGGAGGCGGCGGACATCGCCCACGCCCGTACTCACATCCCGCGTCGGGTGGCCGTGGTGGGCCCGGTGGCCGCCGCCACCACCCTGCGCCGGGCCGGGCTGGCCGTCACCCTCTACACCGACGAGGACGTCTCCCCGGCCGGCATCCCGGTGCGGCCGCTGACCGACCCGGGCCCCGCGATGGACGCCGCACCGTCGCTGATCGAGTTGACGGGCCACACGCCGCTGGTCCGGCTCGACCGCGTGGGCCGCGACATCGACTGCCACCTGCTGGCCAAGCTGGAGCTCCTCAACCCGGGCGGGAGCGTGAAGGACCGGCCCGCCCTGACCATGGTCGAGGAGGCGGAGCGGACGGGCAAGCTGCGGCCGGGCGGCACCATCGTCGAGCCGACGTCGGGGAACACCGGTGTGGGGCTGGCCATCGTGGCCGCCCGCCGCCGCTACCGGTGCATCTTCGTGATGCCCGACAAGATCGCTTCCGAGAAGGTCGCGCTGCTCCGGGCCTACGGGGCGGAGGTGATCGTGTGCCCCACGGCCGTGCCGCCCGAGCACCCGGAGTCGTACTACTCGGTGTCGGACCGCCTGGTGGGCGAGATCCCGGGCGCCTACAAGCCCGACCAGTACTCCAA
Organism: Acidimicrobiales bacterium; assembly: GCA_035540975.1. Classification (NCBI taxonomy): domain Bacteria; kingdom Bacillati; phylum Actinomycetota; class Acidimicrobiia; order Acidimicrobiales; species Acidimicrobiales bacterium. The sequence continues at coordinate 4,500 of DATLFN010000079.1, read as the reverse complement.
CCCGATGAACCCCGAGGCCCACGCCCGTACCACCGGCCCCGAGATCTGGGAGCAGACCAGGGGACGGATCACGCATCTGGTGGCCTCCATCGGGACGGGTGGCACCATCACCGGGCTCTCCCGCTACCTGAGGGCGAAGAACCCGGCGATCCAGATCGTCGGCGCCGACCCCGAGGGCTCGGTGTACTCGGGCGGCAGCGGGCGCCCCTACCTGGTCGAGGGGATCGGCGAGGACTTCTGGCCTTCCACCTACGACCCGGCGGCCGTCGACCGGGTGGTGATGGTGAGCGACCAGGACTCGTTCTCCACCGCCCGCCGCATCACCAAGGAAGAGGGCATCCTCGTCGGCGGCTCGTGCGGGACGGCGGTGTACGCCGCCCTCACCATAGGGCGCGACCTGAAGCCGTCCGACGTGGTCGTGGTGATCTTCCCGGACTCGGGCCGCGGCTACCTCTCCAAGCTGTACAACGACACCTGGATGGCCGACTACGGCTTCCTGCGGGCGGCCGGGCAGACGGCGGGCGACCTGCTCCAGCGCAAGGACGGCGATCTGCCCCGCCTCGTCCACGTGCACCCCGAGGAGACGGTGCGCGAGGCCATCGCCGTCATGCGGGAGTACGAGGTGTCCCAGGTCCCCGTGGTCAGTGCCGAGCCGCCGCTCGCCTTCGCCGAGGTGGTGGGCTCGGTGGTGGAGCGCCAGCTGCTGGAGGACGCCTTCGACGACCCCCAGCTGCTCGACAAGCCGGTTGGCGCCGTCATGGGACGCCCCCTGCCCACCGTCGGGGCGGGCGAGGCCGTCGAGCTGGCCGTGGACCGGCTGGATTCCGCCGGCGCCGTGGTGGTCGTCGACGCCGGCCACCCCGTCGGGGTGCTCACCCGATCGGACGTGCTCGGGTTCCTGGCGTCGAGGTGACCCCCGGGCGGCCGGGGCACGGCGACGGCTGGGGGTTCGAGACCACGGCGATCCGCGCCGGCCAGGACCCGGACCCCACGACGGGGGCGGTGGTGCCGCCCATCTCGCTGGCCACCACCTTCGCCCAGCCGGCGGTGGGCCAGCCCCTCGGCTACGAGTACTCCCGTTCGGGCAACCCCACCCGCAGCGCCCTGGAGGAGTGCCTGGCCGCCCTGGAGGGAGCGACGACCGGCCTGGCGTTCGCCAGCGGCCTGTCGGCCGAGGACGCCGTGCTGCGCACGGTGCCCGACGGCAGCCACGTCGTCCTCGGCGACGACGCCTACGGGGGCACGTGGAGGCTCCTGTCCAAGGTCCACGGCCGGCGGCTGCGGGTCACCACCTGCGCCCTGGACAACGTCCGCGCCGTGGAGGAGGCGTTCACCGCCGCCACCCGGATGGTGTGGCTGGAGACGCCCAGCAACCCGCTGCTGTCGATCACCGACATCGCCGCCGTGGCCGACCTGTGCCGCCGCCACGACGCCCGCTGCGTGGTCGACAACACCTTCGCCACGCCCTACCTCCAGCGGCCCCTGTCGCTCGGCGCCGACGTCGTGGTCCACTCGACCACGAAGTACCTGGGCGGCCACTCGGACGTCCTCGGTGGCTTCGTCGCCGTGGACGACGCCGAGCTGGCCGAGCAGCTGCGGTTCCTCCAGAACGCGGCCGGCGCCGTGCCCGGGCCGTTCGACTGCTACCTCGTCCTGCGCGGCGTCAAGACCCTGGCCGTGCGCATGGACCGCCACTGCGCCAACGCGGCGGCCGTCGTCGACCTGCTGGCCGGGCACCCGGCCGTGTCGTCGGTGCTGTGGCCGGGGTTGGCCACCCACCCCGGGCACGCCGTCGCCGCTGCCCAGATGCGGGACTTCGGCGGCATGGTGTCGTTCCTGTGCGCCGGCGGCGAGCCGGCGGCCCTGGCGGTGGCGCAGCGGACGGAGCTGTTCACGCTGGCCGAGTCGCTCGGCGCCGTCGAGTCCCTGATCGAGCACCCGGCCCGCATGACCCACGCCAGCGCCGCGGGCTCCACGCTGGCCGTCGACCCCGGGCTGCTCCGCCTGTCCGTCGGCATCGAGACGGCGGGCGACCTGGTGGACGACCTCCGGCGCGCCCTGGACTCGCTCCCGCGCTAGACCGGTCGCCCATGGACATGGGCCCCGTGCTCCGGTTGGCGGGCGCCGAGGTGCGCACCGGCACCTGCTCGTGGACCGACCCCACGCTGGTGAAGGACACCGACTGGTACCCGAAGAAGTCGATGTCGGCGGCCGAGCGCCTGGCGTTCTACGCCTCGCGGTTCCCCGTGGTGGAGGTCGACTCGACGTACTACTGGCCGCCCACCCCCAAGATGGCGGAGGACTGGGTCGACCGCACGCCCGACGGCTTCCTCATGGACGTGAAGGCGTACAGCCTGCTGACCGGCCACCCGACCCGGCGGGAGTCACTCTGGGAGGACCTCCGGGACGAGGTCGCCGAGGAGCACCGCGGCAAGCGCAACGTGTACGCCCACCACCTCCCGCCCGACGCGGTGGACGAGGCGTGGTCCCGATTCGGCCACGCCCTGGCGCCCCTGCACCGGGCCGGCAAGCTGGGCGGCGTCCTGCTCCAGTACCCGGAGTGGTTCACGCCGAAGAAGGCCAACCGGGAGGTGCTGGCCGAGGTGCGGGACCGGCTTCCCGACTACGAGCTGTACGTGGAGCTGCGGTCACCGCGCTGGTGGGCGAGAGAAGAGGACCGGGACCGCACGCTCGGCGTGCTGCGCGACGCCGGCCTCGCCCACGTGGTGGTGGACGCGCCCCCGAAGTCCGGGCTGCCGGCGGTCGTCGCCGCCGCCACGGGCACCGCCGTCGTGCGCTTCCACGGCCGCAACGACGACACGTGGGACCGCCGCGACATCAGCGCGGCCGAGCGGTTCGACTACCTCTACTCGCGCCCGGAGCTGGCCGAGTGGGGCCCGCGCCTCGAGGAGCTGGCCGGCCGGGTGGACCGGCTCCATGCGCTGATGAACAACTGCCACGGGGACAAGGGCGTGCGCAACGCCGCCGACCTGGCCGCCATGCTCGACGGACGGTGACGCGCCGATCGGCGGGCCGGGGCCATGATTCGGGGCATGGCCGGGCTCAGCGAGGACGACGCCGGCGACGACCCGATGGAGGCGTTCCGGCGCTGGTACGCCGACGCGGGGACGGACGCGGTGGCGCTCGCCACGGCGTCGGCGGACGGCGCCCCGGCGGCCCGCATGGTGCTGCTCAAGGGGGCGGACGAGCGGGGCTTCGTCTTCTTCACCAACGCCGCCAGCCCCAAGGCCCGCGACCTGGCGGCCAATCCCCGGGCCGCCCTGCTGTTCCACTGGCCGCCCGACCGCCAGGTCCGCGTGACGGGGCCCGTGGCCCGGGTGGCGGACGAGGAGTCGGACGCCTATTGGCGGACCCGTCCCCGCGGCAGCCAGCTCGGGGCGTGGGCGTCCCGCCAGAGCGAGGTCATCGCCACCCGGGCCGTGCTCGAGGAGCGCCTCGACGAGGTGACGCGGGCCTTCCCGGGTGAGGTCCCCCGTCCGCCCTTCTGGGGCGGCTGGCGGCTCGTGCCGGGGACGATCGAGCTGTGGCACCACCGGGACGACCGCCTCCACGACCGTCTCCAGTGGCGGCGGGACGGGGACCGCTGGGTCCGGGAGCGGCTGTCGCCGTGAGAACCGGGCCGCCGGGGAGGTCCGCCGCCGGGTGGCGGCGAACCTCTCGGGGTGGGCGAGCTCGCGGCGATCCTGGCGGTCGAGCCGCTGACGGTGGAGGGCCTGTTCTTCCGCCTCCTCCAGGCGGAGGCGCAGGGGATGCGGGGCAGGCTGGACAAGCAGCGCCGCCGCCCGGACGGCGGCTCGCCCCGAGCGCGCTGATCGTCGGCGGGATCGCGCCCCTTCGATCGCCGCCCAACGCCGTCGCCCTTAAGGGGGGCCCTCCGCATCCCGATGAAGGGCCATGCGACGGCGCCCGGCGTTCCCGAGATCAGGTGACCGCATCTGTCTCGAAGTGCCCCTACCCTCCGGAGGGACGACCCCGACCCGGCGGGGCACGGTTCTCGAGCGCTCCTGCGGGAGGTCGAACGCCCTGAGGATCCGTTGGGACGCCGAGAACGGCCGCCCGTCCAGGGAAGCGTGGCTGGCGGACGCCGCCTGGCACTGGAGCAACAGCAGCCTGCGGGTGCTGTCGTCCCGGGCGGCCACCGAGGTGCCGGTCGAGGCACCCGGCGCCGTCGAGGTGGCCGGCTCGGAGGAGCTCTGGCTGTCGGGCTCGCCGAGGGCGACCACCGCCCGCACCGCCGTCGGGCCCGGGACCGGCGCCGCGTTCGACGAGTGGGAGGCCGCCCTGGTCGCCCAGACCGCCCCGGTGGACGAGACCTCGTGGGAGCACCTGCTGGCCGGTGCCCTCGGCATCGCCGCCGACGCCGGCGCGGTCGCCGCCGACGCCGGTCCCGCCGCGCCGCCGCTGAGCCCGGTCACGGCGGTCCGCCTGACCGCTCCCTCCCCTGCCGCATCTGCCGTCCCGGCGGCTGCGCCGCGCCGG
>DATLFN010000078.1 GCA_035540975.1 Acidimicrobiales bacterium | reverse complement strand
CCGCCGGACCGCGCCCCGCCCGCCCGCTGCGCCGCCCGTCGGCTCTCCGGCTGCTTCCGCCGCGGCGGCGGGCACGCCGTCCGCCGCCACACCGGAACCCCCCCCGCCTTCGGACGAGCCGCCGGTTCCGTCGCGCGGTCGGGCCAACGGCGCCCAGCGCGCCGCGCCGCGCCCGAGCGTCGTGCGCGACCTGGCCATCATGACGATGACCGCCCTGCGACTGTTCCGGAAGGGCCGGTGACGACCGTCTGGGCGCGCGGCCGGGGGGTGGCGTGGCGGCGAGTGTCGGGCGGCGCCGTGCTGCTGCCGCCGGCGGCCGACGAGCCGATCCTCGTCACGGGGCCGGGCGCTGCGGTGTGGGAGCTCCTCGCCACGCCGAGCGATCTGCCCGCGCTGGCGGAGACCATCTCCACTGAGTACGGCGTGAGCGCCGACCGGGTGGGGAGCGACCTCACGCCGTTCCTCGAGGCACTGGCCGACTGCGCCGTGGTGACCCGCTCGGGAGACGACCGGTGACGGCGGTGGCGGACGCCGTGGCCGTTGCCGTCGCCGCCTACGGGCTGCAGGGCACGCTCGCCAACCTTCCCGACGTCCCCCTCGCCCCCGGCGACTGGGCGCCGCTCATCGAGCGCGTGCGGCGCGAGCGCATGCCCGGGCTGCTCGTCGCCGCCATCGCCGACGGCGCCTTCCCGGTGCTCCCGGAGCAGCGAGAGGAGGCGGCGGAGGCGCACGTGGCGTCGATGTGCAAGGCGGTCCTGCTCGAGCGGGACCTGCTCGGCTCCTTCGAGCTCCTCGCCTCGGCGGGCATCCCTTGCCGGGTGCTGAAGGGGTCCGCCGTGGCCCACCTCGACTATCCCGACCCCGCCCTGCGGTCCTTCGGTGACCTCGACCTCCTCGTGCCCTCGGAGCACTTCGACCGGGCGGTCGAGCTCTTCGTCGGCCGCGGCGACCACCGCCAGTTCCACAGTCCCCGCCCCGACTTCGACCGCCGCTTCTCCAAGGGGACCAGCTTCATCACGCCGTCCGGGCGAGACCTCGACCTCCACCGCACGTTCGTCTCCGGGCCCTTCGGGCTCACCGTCGAGCTCCCCGACCTGTTCGAAACGGCCAGCCCGTTCGTGGTCGGCGGCGAGACGCTGCTGGCTCTCGGTCCCGAGGAACGCTTCCTGCACGCCTGCTTCCACGCCGCCCTCGGCGACATCCCGCCCCGGCTCGTGGCGGTGCGCGACGTCGCCCAGATCCTCCTGCACACCCCGCTGTCGCAGGAGCGGGTGCTGGAGCAGTGCCGCCGGTGGCGGGCCGAGCCGGTGGTCGCCCGGGCCGTCCTGCTGGCGTGGGAGACGCTGAGGATCGCCGACGTCGTGGCCCTGTCGGTGTGGGCCGCCCGCTACCGGCCGGACCCGGCGGAGCGCCGGGCCATACGCGTCTACACCGACGAGAGCGCGACGTACTCCGCGCAGGCGGCAACCGCCCTGTGGGCCATCCCCCGCCTGTTCGATCGCGCCGCCTACCTGCGCGCTCTGCTGTTCCCCGACCGCCACTACCTGGCGCCGCGCGATCGCGGCTACGTGACCCGGGTGCGCCGAGGGTTCTCGACGCTCCGCCAGTGGGGCGTGCGGACATGACGGTCAAGGCAACCGGCGCGGCCGAGGTGCCGTCGTTCCGCGCCGTGGGTGTCACGTTCACGGTGGCCGCCGCGCACCACGACGTGCGGGCGCACCTGCTCGAGGTGCTCCATGCCTTCAGGGCGCCGGTCGACCCGGCCCGGGTGTACACCGTCCTCGACCGGGTCGAGGGGACGCGCCGGGAGTTCGAGCTTCACCTCGACGACCACCACCTCATGAGCTCGACGTCGGCGTCGGAGGTGGTGCGCGACCTCGTCCGGAGCCTCAACCGCGAAGTGGTGTCGGCGAGCCCCGAGCTCGTCTTCCTCCACGCGTCCGCCGTCGAGCTCGGCGGCGCGGCGGCCATCTTCCCGGCGAGCATGGAGTCGGGGAAGACCACGCTCGCCGCCGGGCTCACCCGCGCCGGCCTGCGGTACGTGACCGACGAGCTCGTCGCCGTCGACCCCGCCGGTATGGTGATCCGGCCGTACCCCAAACCGTTCTCTCTCGACCCGGGGTCGTGGCCGCTGTTCGCCGAGGCGCGACCGGCGGCGCCGGACGAACTGCTCGACATCCAATGGCAGGTGCCCCCCTCGGCGTTCGGCCCCGAGTCGGTCGCCGCGGAGTGCCGCCCCGGCGTCGTCGTCTTCCCCCGCTACGAGCAGGGCGTGGAAACGGCGCTGTACCCCATGTCGCCGGCCGAGGCGATGATGACGCTCGCCGGCAACGCCCTCAATCTCCGCGAGTCGGGCGCGACGGGCGCCCGCACCCTCGCCGAGATCGCCGACCGCTGCCCCGCCTACCGCCTCGACGTGGGCGACCTGGACGAGGCCTGCCGCCTCGTCTTCGACCTCCTCGGCGTCGAGCGCCCGGCCATCCTCGCGGGGGACGCCCGGTGAGCGACACGACCGCCGACAACGGCGTGGGCCTCGACCTTGTCGCCGAGCGCCGGCCGTCGGTGCACGCCTTCCCCTTCGGGCCCGAGGTCGTCCTCTACGAAGACGCCAACGGGACCCTTCACCACCTCAACCCGCAGGCAGCCCTCGTGTGGCGCTGCCTCGACGGTTCCGGGCCGCTCTCCGAGCTGGCCGCCGACCTGTCCGAAGCGTACGGCGTCGACCGGGCGACGGTCGAGGGCGACGTGCTCGGCATGGTGGGCCATCTGGCCCGCAGCGGGCTGCTGTCGGGCGTCGGCCCCGGCGCCGAGCCGCCGGCGGAGCCGCTCAGCGGACCGGCGCCCTCGTTCCTCTCGGACCCGCCCGCACCCTGAGGCGACGAGCTCGACCGCCTCGGGTGGGCGGCCACGACCGGCTTCCGGCTGGGCGACGTCCACATCGGCGTCCGGTCGGCGACGACTGCCATGGACGATCTGCTGCGCGACCTCCTCGGCGCCTTCGTGGCCGAAGTGGACGGCGCCCCGCCCAACTTCTCGGTGTCGGTGCGCGACCAGCCGGCCGATGCCCGCATGCCCCGCCCGGTCCACACGCTCCACCGCGGCACCCGGACGGTGGCACGGTCGCGCAACCCGGGACGGATCGTGCGGGCGCTCCTGCGGCACCTCGACTCCGTCGCCCACCCCCCCGGCGCCGGCCTTCTCGCCGTACGCGCCGTACCGCTGGTGGCCGGCGACCGCGCCGTGCTCGCCCCGGGAAAGATGGGGACGGACCTGGCGGCCGCCCAGCCCCACCTGCGGCGGGCCGGGCTGCGCCTGGCCGACGTCCCCCACGCCACCGTCGACCCCGAACGGGGCGAGCTGGTCGTGCCCGACGTGCGTCTCGACCTGCGACCGTCCGGGCTGCGCCGGCTGGAGGAGCTCGACCGGTCGGCCGACGATGACCCGCCGGTGCCGCCCGGCCGGTACCCGCTGGTGGCATGGGCGTTCGTGGCCGGTGAGCCGATCGGCGAGATGCCAGCCCGGCGGGGCCGCCTCTGGGCGTACCCCACGGTCGTGGACGCCCCCGGCGTGGAGACCACCCTGTCACTGCTCGACCGCGTGCTGGAACGGACGGCCGCCGTGTCGGTCCCGTCCGGCGTCCCGGCGCAGGTCCGCCACCTGGCCGGCTTCGCCCGCCCGTCCTAGGCGCGCGCCGGTGTGCGGCATCGCAGGCGTGCTGGACCCCGGGCGGGCGACGTCCGCTGACGTGCTGGCGGGCACGGCGGCCGCCATGGCCGAGCGGCTCCGCCACCGGGGGCCCGACGACGACGGCGTCTGGGTCGACGGAGCCGCCGGCGTCGCCCTCGGGCATCGCCGCCTGTCGATCGTCGACCTCTCGGTGGAAGGCCGGCAGCCGATGGTGTCGCCGTGCGGCCACTACACCCTGGTGTTCAACGGCGAGATCTACAACCACCGAGCGCTCCGGGCCGACCTCGCCCGTGAGGGGGTCGCGTTCCGTGGCCGGTCGGACACCGAGGTGGCGCTGGCCGCCATCGCCGCGTGGGGGCTCGCCACGGCCCTGGAGCGCTTCAACGGGATGTTCGCCTTCGCGCTGTGGGACGCCACCGCCGGGGAGCTGGTGCTGGTGCGCGACCGACTGGGGGAGAAGCCCCTGTACTACGGGCGGGCGGGCCGGCACTTCGTGTTCGCGTCGGAGCTGAAGGCGCTGCGGGCCCACCCCGACTTCGACGCCGGGCTCGACCGGGGCGCCCTGGCGCTGTACCTGCGGTACACCTACGTCCCGTCCCCCCACACGATCCTGCGCTCGGCCCGCAAGCTGCCCGCCGGGACGGTGCTGCGGGTGCCGGGCCGGGCGGGCCCGGCGGCGGGCGAACCCGAGCCGTTCTGGGACCTGGCCGCTGTCGTGGCCCGCTGCGCCGGCGACACGGTGGCGTGGTCCGAGGACGAGGCGGTCGAGCGCCTCGACGCCGTGCTGCGCGACGCCGTCGGCCTGCGCATGCACGCCGACGTCCCCCTCGGCGCGTTCCTCTCGGGCGGTGTCGACTCGTCCACGGTCGTCGCGCTCATGCAGGCCCAGAGCGCCCGGCCGGTGCGCACCTTCACCATCTCCTCGCCCGACGCCGGCTTCGACGAATCGGCCCACGCTCGGGCGGTGGCCCGCCACCTGGGGACCGATCACACCGAGATCGAGCTCGGCCCCGACGAGGCGCTCGACCTCATCCCCTCGCTCCCCGAGCGCTACGACGAGCCGTTCTCGGACCCGTCGCAGCTCCCCACGACGCTGATGTGCGTGGTGGCCCGGCGGCACGTGACGGTGTGCCTGTCGGGCGACGGCGGCGACGAGGTGTTCGCCGGCTACAACCGCCACGTCTACGGGGAGCGGGCGTGGCGGCGGGCCGCGGCCGTGCCGTTCCCGGCCCGCCGGGTGTTGGCCCGCGCCATCCTGGCCGGCGCCCCCTCGGCCTGGGACGCCCGGGTCGCCCGCTGGGGCCGGTGCCTGCCGCCCCGGCTGCGCGTGGCCAACGCCGGAGACAAGGCGCACAAGCTGGCACGGCTCCTGGGCGCCGCCGACGCAGACGACGCCTACCGGGCCCTGATCACCCAGTGGGAGCGCCCCCAGGACCTGGTCGGTGCCGGACCCGTCCCGACCACGCTCCTGGACGTCCCCGAGCGCTGGCCCCGCTTCCCCGACCTCACCCGGCGGATGATGTTCCTCGACACGGCCGTGTCACTGCCCGACGACATGTTGACCAAGGTCGACCGGGCCTCCATGAGCGTCGCCCTCGAGGTTCGGGTGCCGCTCCTCGACCACCGGGTCGTCGAGCTGGCGTGGCGGCTGCCGGGGCACATGAAGCTCGACCGGACCGGAGGCAAGCGCGTCCTTCGCCGGGTCCTCCACCGGTACGTCCCCGCCCCGATGGTGGACCGCCCGAAGCAGGGTTTCGACCCCCCGATCGGCGCCTGGCTGCGGGGGCCGCTGCGGGAGTGGGCCGAGGACCACCTGGCCGAGCGCGCCCTGCGCGACGCCGGCCACCTCGACCCGGCACCGGTTCGCCGTGCGTGGGCGGAGCACCTCGGGGGGACGCGCAACCGCGACTACGACCTGTGGACGGTGCTGATGTTCCAGTCCTGGCTGGCGGCGGCATGAGCGCTCCCGCCCAGGTGGGCGACGTGAAGGTGAGGGCCCGCCGGGCCCTGGGCCAGCTGGTGAAGGCCACCGCGGCGGCGGCGGACACCGTCGCCCGCCCGGCCGGGGGTGTCGTGGCGCTGCTCTACCACCGCGTCGGCGGCGGGTCGGGCCTGGAGCTCGACCTGCCCACGGCGGTGTTCGACCGCCAGATGGCCGCCCTGGCGTCGGGTTGCCGGGTGATGTCCTACGACGCGGCCGTCAACGCCCTGACCGCCGCTCCGCACTCCGGCACCGGCACCGGGGTGACGGTGACCTTCGACGACGGGACGGCCGACTTCGTCGACGAGGCGCTGCCGGTCCTGGTGCGGCACGGGGTCCCCGCCATCCTCTTCGTGGCCACCCAGTTCGTCGACGAGGGCAGGCCGTTCCCCCGGGGCGGCATCCCGCTGTCCTGGTCGGCCCTGGCCGACGCCGTGGCCACCGGCCTGGTCACCGTCGGGTCCCACACCCACCGCCACCGGCTGCTGGACCGCCTCCCACCGGCCGAGGTGGCCGCCGAGCTGGACCGGTCGATCGACCTCATCGAGGACCGCCTGGGCGTCACCCCGCGCCACTTCGCGTACCCCAAGGCCGTCGCCGCCGGGCCGGCGGCCGCCGCCGAGGTGCGCCGGCGGTTCCGGTCGGCGGCGCTGGCGGGGACGCGTGCCAACCGGTACGGGGCGACGGACCCGTACCGGTTGGCTCGCTCGCCGATCCAGGCGGGCGACGGGATGCGGTGGTTCCCCCGCAAGGTCGCCGGTGGGATGGCGTTGGAGGACCGGCTGCGGGCCCTGGCGAACCGCCGGCGCTACGCGGGGATGTCGACGTGAGGGCGCACCGGCGCGTCGTACACGTCACCACGACCGACATCAGCCTGGCGCTGCTGCTCGGCCCCCAGCTGAGCGCCTTCGCCGCCGCCGGGTACGAGATCGTGGGGGTCTCGGCGCCGGGGATGTTCGTGGCCGGGCTGGAGGCCGCCGGCATCCGCCACGTCCCGCTGCGCCACTCCACGCGCGCGATGGCGCCCGCCCGCGACGCCGCCGCCTTCGGCGAGCTGGTCTCGGTGTTCCGCCGGCTCCGGCCCGACCTGGTGCACACCCACAACCCCAAGCCCGGGATCCTCGGGCGAGTGGCCGCCAGGGTCGCCGGGGTGCCCGCCGTCGTCAACACGGTGCACGGGCTCTACGCCACCGCCGACGACCGCCTGGCGCGACGGGCCGTCGTGTACGGCCTCGAGCGGGCGGCCGCCGCGTTCTCCCACGCCGAGCTGGTGCAGAACGGGGAGGACCTCGGAACACTGGCCCGGCTGGGCGTGCCCCGGGAGAAGCTCGTACTCCTGGGGAACGGCATCGACCTGGCCCGCTTCGACCGCGCCCGTGTCCCCGACGAGGTGGTGGCCGCCCGGCGCGCCGAGCTCGGCGTGGGTCCCCGGGACGTGGTGTGCCTGGCCGTCGGCCGACTGGTGGGGGAGAAGGGCTTCCGGGAGCTGTTCGCGGCGGCCCGCCTGCTGCGGTCGGCCGCGCCGGAAGCCCGGGTCGTCGTCGTCGGCCCGGCGGACCCCGACAAGGGGGATGCCGTCCCGCCCGAGGAACAGCGCCGGGCGGAGGCGGCGGCCGGCGTCCGGTTCCTCGGCCTGCGCCACGACGTGGAGGCGCTCTACGCGGCGAGCGACGTGTTCGTGCTCCCGTCGTACCGCGAGGGGTTCCCCCGCTCCGCCATGGAGGCGTCGGCCATGGGCCTGCCCGTGGTGGCCACCGACGTGCGCGGCTGCCGCCAGGTGGTGGAGCACGGGCGGACCGGGCTGCTCGTGCCGCCACGCGAGGTCCCGTCCCTCGCCGCCGCCCTCGCCGGGCTCACCGGCGACGCTGCCCTCCGCCGGCGACTGGGCACGGCGGCTCGGGAAAAGGCGATCCGCGACTTCGACCAGCAGCGTGTGATCGACCTCACCCTCGCCGTCTACGACCGCCTGCTGGGGGGCGGCCGGCGGCGCCGGGCGGTGGCGGCGTGATCCGGACCGCGACCGAACCCGACGTGCCCTCCGTCGCCCGTCTGCACGCCTCCGAGATCGCCGACGGCTTCTTGTCGTCGCTCGGCCCACGCTTCCTGGCCTGCCTCTACCGCCGCATCGCCCGCCACCCCGGCACGGTCCTGCTCGTCGCCGACGACCACGGCGAGATCGTGGGGTTCGTCGCAGCGGCCGAGAGCACGGGCGCCCTCTACCGGTCGTTCCTCGCACGGGATGCGCTGCGCGTGGCGGTCGCCGCCGGGCCCCGCCTCCTCGGCGCGGCGAGGCGGGTTGTCGAGACGCTCCGCTACCCGGCCGGGTCGCACGCGGGCGCCTGCGCCGAGGTGCTCGCCGTGGCTGTGGCGCCCCGTGCGCGGGGTCGCGGGCTCGGTGGGGCGCTCGTCGCGGCGGCCACGGACGAGCTGGCCCGGCGCGGGCACACCGCCGTCCGCGTCGTCACGGTGAGCGGGAACGAGCCCGCGATCGCCCTCTACCGCAGGTGCGGCTTCCGGCGGGCGGGAACTCTGGTGCTCCACCGGGGAACGGCGTCCCAGGTACTGGAGCGCCGGTGATCCTGGTCCCGGTGGCGGCCTTCGCGATCGCCGTCACCGTCACGCCGCTGGCCGGAGAGCTGGCGCGCCGGCTCGGCGTCCTCGATCGCCCGGGGCCGTTCAAGGTCCAGCTGGAGCCTGTCCCCTACTTCGGGGGCCTGGCCGTGTTCGCCGCCGTCGCCGCCGTCGCAGGTCCGAGCCGGCCGGCGGTCATGGTGCCCCTCGCCCTCGCCCTCGCGCTGGGCCTGGTGGACGACGGGCGGGGCCTCTCGCCCGGCGTCCGCCTGGCCTGCGAATTCGGCGTGGGAGCGCTCGTGGCTCTGACCGTCGCCGGCAGCGGCGGCATGCTCGGGCTCGCGGCGGTGCTGGTCGTGGTCGTCCTGATCAACGCCGTAAACCTGCTGGACGGCCTCGACGGCATGGCGTCGGGAGTCGGGCTGGCGTCAGCGGCAGGTTTCGCGGCTCTGGTGGACGGCGACGGCCGGCGTCTCGCCCTCGCCCTGGGCGGTGCGCTGGCCGGGTTCCTGGTCCACAACCGCCCGCCCGCCCGCATCTACCTCGGCGACGCCGGGTCGTACCTGCTCGGCGCCGCGCTGGCGGTCCTGTTCGTCCTCGCCTGGTCGGAAGGCACCCGGCCGGGCGTCCCAGTGGCCGCCATCGCCATGGTCGCGGTCCCGGCGGGAGAGCTGGCGGCCGCCGTCCTTCGGCGGTGGGCGGCACGCCGGCCGCTGTTCACGGGAGACCGCGACCACGTCTACGACCAGCTGGTCCGCCGCGGGTGGCCCACGATTCGCACGACCCTGGTGTTCGCCGCCGCCCAGGCGGGGATGGGGCTCCTCGGCGTGGCGGCGGCGCGCCAGGGCCGAGTCGCCGCCGCCGCGATCGTGGGCGCCGGGGCGCTGGCCACCCTGGCCGCGGTGGTGGCGGGCGGCTTCCTGCGACCGGCCGACGCCGACGGCCCGGGGCCGCAGGGAGCCCGCCGGCCCTGACCCGCGCCCACCGCGTTTGCGGACGGTCAGCCGGCGTCCGCGCGGGCTGGCGGCCCGTCGGGCCGCCGCCAGATCAGGGCGTCAGCTGCCGACCGGGGTGGGGCAGAAGTTGTCGCTGACGACGACCGTCATCGAGTTCCCGCTGACGGAGATGTGGGGGCTGCCCGGCGTCTGCTGGCACGCCCCTGCTCCCGAACCGCACTTGGCGGCCACCCGGAGGATCCTGCATCCCGGGTCGAGGACGATCGTCACGTTGCCGTTGTTGTCGACCACCGCGCTGGCGACGTCGGCGCACGACCCGGCCGGCGTGCTCCCGAAGAAGTCGCCGCAGTCGGGTGTGGCACCGGTGCCCGAACTGCAGCCGGCGAGCAGGTCGCAGCCCGACGTGGTGTTGGCGTCCGAGCACCCCTCGGGGACCTCGAACTTGATGCCCCGGGGGCCGGCTCCGCAGTCGTAGACGAGGGCGATGAACGAGATGTCGGTGCGGCCGCCCCCGTAGGTGACGGCCTGGGCGAACGCCGGGGCGGACAGGCTCTGGATGACCGGGACCGCCCACACGGTCCCGCCGACGACGGCGCTGCGCTTGAGCAGCGACCGCCGCGAGATGCCGATGTTGCTCGCCGTCGTGTCCTCGACCTGCATGGAGGCTCCTCCCTTGACCGGTGTGGTGTGTGTTGCGGTTCCGTCGTAAGGCCTGGGGCCACCGCTTCGTGATGGTCCACCCGTCTTGCGCCGCGCAAACGCGGAGCTTCGTTTGGGCAGGTTGCGTACCCGGGGTCGGATGATCCCGCGAACGCGCTCGTCTTGCGCCCCCACCCGTCAGCTAAATGAGACAATCGGTATTTTACCAGGACATGGTCTCGAGTTCCAGACCATTTCCTCGGAAGGCTTCACTGGCGTTCCCACCCTTGCTGTCCGGCGGCAGTGGTCATCTCGTTGCGGAACCATTCGACGGTCTTCCGCAGCCCGTCGGACAACACCACCGGCCGCACGTCCGGGAACAGCTCGCGCAGGCGGGTCTGGTCCGCCTGCGATGCCGGCACGTCACCGGGGCGTCGCGGCAGCCGCTCGACGGGGAGCCGGCGCCCGAGGATGACCTCAAGCTCGGCGATGGTCTCGAGCAGGGAGACCCGTGAGCCGAAGGCGAGGTTGACCGGCCCGGGGCTCGACACGCGCCGCAGCACGGCGTCGACCAGCACGGCCACGACCGAGTCGACGAAGGTGAAGTCGCGGGTCTGGGAGCCGTCGCCGTGGAGGGGGAGCGGGCGGCCGTCGACGGCCGCCGACACGAAAGCGGGGATGACGGCGGCGTAGGCGTGGTGGGCCGGCTGGAGGGGGCCGAAGACGTTGAAGAACCGGAACACCAGCACGTCGAGGGCGAAGCAGGCGGCGTGGGCCAGGGCGTACGCCTCCGCCGCCAGCTTGCTCGCCGCATAGGGGCTCATGGGCATCGGCACCAGGCCCTCGTGCTTGGGCAGCTCGGGGTTGGAGCCGTAGACCGACGACGACGAGGCCACGACCAGCGCCGGCCCGCGCGCCCGGCGGACGCCCTCGAGCACCTCGAGGGTCCCCGTGGCGTTGGCGACGTGGGTCGCCAACGGGTCGTCGATGGACCGGGGCACCGAAGGGCGCGCCGCCAGGTGCACCAC
>DATLFN010000077.1 GCA_035540975.1 Acidimicrobiales bacterium | reverse complement strand
ATGCCGGAGACGGGCGCCGGGGGGGCGGGCACGGCAGCGTGGGCCGCGGCGCCGCCGAAGGCGTTGACCGCGCCGCCGGCCGACGCCACCCAGTAGCCCTTGCCGTCCGGCGCGGCCGCCAGGTCGACGGCCGCGCCGCCGACGCGGCCCGCCGGCGAGCCGGCGTAGGTGGCGTCGCCGAAGGCGAACACCCCGCCGTCCCGGGCGAGCATCCAGTAGCCCTTTCCCGACGGGGTGGCGGCGATGGCGGCGATGGGGGCGTTCAGGGGCGTGCCGCCGGCCGAGCCGGCGTAGGTGGCGTCCCCGAAGGCGAACACGCCCCCGTCACTGCCCGCCAGCCAGTAGCCCTTGCCGGTCGGCGTGGCCGCCATGCCGACGACCGGAGCGTTGAGGCGGACGCCCCCGACGGAGCCGGAGAAGAGGGCGTCGCCGAACGACAGGACGCCGCCGTCCCGGGCAGCGAG
The DNA here is from genome assembly GCA_035540975.1 of Acidimicrobiales bacterium. NCBI lineage: Bacteria > Bacillati > Actinomycetota > Acidimicrobiia > Acidimicrobiales > Acidimicrobiales bacterium. The sequence goes on along the minus strand of DATLFN010000077.1, from coordinate 12,692 downwards.
CCAGTAGCCCTGGCCGGTGGGGGAGCCGGCGATGTCGACGACCGGCTGGGCCAGCGGCTTGTCGGCGGCCGAACCCCGGAACGGGGCGTCACCGTAGGCGTAGACGCCGCCGTCACTGGATGCCAGCCAGTAGCCACCGCCCGACGACGACCGGGCGATGCCCACGACGGGCCTCCCGGCGGCGCCGCCGTGGTGGAGGGCGGCACCGGTGGTGAGGACCTGTCCGACGGCGCCGGCGGCCGGAGCGGAGGCGGGGGCGAGGGCGAGGGCGCAGGCCGCGCCGAGGCCGGTCACCGCCAGTCGACGGAGCCGGCCAGGGCGACGATGGGGCGCTGTGGAGCGAGAGGGGGGGCGAACGGGCAAGAGCGATCCTTTCCTTGTGAGGCCCCGCCCTTCGCCCGGACGCGCGTCAGCGGCGACCAGGGTTGGGACAGGGCACGAAACCCCGGCCGATCGACGCACGCCGACCGCAGGGGAGCACCTGGCAGAGACCCGCCAGGGGCACAGGTGCTGGTTGTCGACGGAGACCCTAGTCGCGCCTCTGCCGCCACCCGGGCATCCCGCCCGTCCTGGCGGCGGGCGGCGGTGGCCGGTAGACAGGGGCCGTGCCCCCCGACCGCCGGCCCGAGGACCTGGCCGAGGACGAGGCGGAGCGGCTCCGGCGGGCCCACCACGGCCTGCGCAAGGCGTCCCAGGACCTCGAGGCCTTCACCGCGCCGCGCCGGATGCGGGGGCGATGGGAGCCGCAGCCCGTGCCCGACGAGGCGATGGACGCGGCGCGCCACGAGATGGCCGTCTCGTGGTCCGCGCTGTGGCGGGAATACGCCGAGTTGCTGGGGTGGGAGCCGCCCGCCGCGCCGTAGAGGGCAGGCCCGCTCCGCCGGTCAGACCGCCTCGTCCATCCCCCGGAACGTGCGGCGGTAGGCGAGCGGCGACGTGCCGACCACCCGCGAGAAGTGCACCCGCAGGTTGGCCGCGGTCCCCATGCCGCACCGCTGCGCCACCAGCTCCACCGGCTCGTCGGTGGTCTCGAGGAGGCGGGAGGCCAGGAGCACCCGCTGGCCGAGCAGCCACTGGTGGGGCGTCGTCCCCGTGGCGGCGCGGAACCGGCGGGCGAAGGTCCTCGGGCTCATGTGGGCGCGCCGGGCCAGGTCGTCGACGCTCAGTTGGCGATCGAGGTGCTCCTGCATCCAGCCCAGGGTGGCGGCGAGCGGGTCGTCGCCGGTGCCCGCCGGCACGGGCGCCTCTACGAACTGCGCCTGCCCGCCGTCGCGGTGGGGCGGCACCACCATGCGGCGGGCGACGGCGTTGGCGACCTCGGCGCCGTGGTCCTGGCGCACGATGTGGAGGCACAGGTCGATGCCGGCCGCCGTGCCCGCCGACGTCATCACGTCGCCCTCGTCGACGTAGAGCACCTTGGGATCGACGTCGATCGACGGGTAGCGCTCGGCCAGCTTCTCGGCGTACATCCAGTGGGTGGTGGCCCGCCGCCCGTCCAGCAGGCCGGTGGCCGCCAGCGCGAAGGCGCCCGAGCACACCGACAGGATGCGGGCACCCCGGCGGTGGGCGGTGTGCAGCGCCTCGGCCAGCCCGGGCGGCAGCTCGCGGTCGCTCGGTGTCCACGCCGGGAGGATCACCGTGTCGGCCCGGCACACCTCGTCGAGGCCGTACGGCGTGTCGATGGTGAAACCCACCGAGGTGCGGATGGGCGGCGGCTCCGCCGCGCACACCACGAAGCGGTACCACGGGTCCGCCAGCTCCGGACGGTCGATCCCGAACACCTCGCAGCCGACGGCGAGCTCGAAGGGGGCCACGCCGTGGGCGATGACGGCGGCCACCGTGTGCCGCTTCTTGGCACGACCGGCCATGGCAGTATTCTAGCGGAAGTTGTCGTTCCTGCCAGTGGTCGACCGGCGGTCCCGAGTGCACGATTGGTCCATGGACACCACGGAGACCACCCGGTTGCAGGATCTCGACGTCCCCGCCCCCCGGCTCCGGCTGGACGGGGACGCCGCCGCCGCCGCGCTCGCCGGCGTGTGGCGTGAGGCGTCGAACCTTCCGGTGCTGCGCCAGCCCAAGGCGGCCGGCCGCCTGCCCGAGACGTGGCCGGGCGTCACCCTCCGGCTCCAGGCCGCCCTGTGGGAGGTGGCCGCCCGCGCCGACATCCCGGTGCGGCCGGGCGCCTCGGTGGACGAGGTGGCCAGGCTGCTCGTGGGCCACGGGGCGATCATCCCCCCGGCGGGCGACGCCATCCGGGCGCTTGCGTCCGTCGCGGAGGCCGGGTGCGACTCCGACCCGGCGAACCTCCGCGGGGTCGGCGAGGCGGCGTCGCTGGCCGAGCGTCTCGCCGGCTACCTCGCCCTCCGCGCCCGCTTCGGCTGACGAACGTGCCGGCGCCTGCGGTTCCGGAGAGCGTCAGGCCGGCGACGTGGTCGGCAGCCAGTCCGGCCGCACGGACTCGTAGGCGGCGACGTCGGCCTCGTGGCGCAGGCTGAGTCCGATGTCGTCGAGCCCCTCCAGCAGGCGCCACCGCGTGAAGTCGTCGAGGGGGAAGGGAGCCTCGATGCCGGCCGTGGGGGCACGCACCATGCGCGCCTCGGTGTCGACCGTCACCTCGAGCGACGGGTCGGCCGCCACGGCGGCGAGCAGGGCGGCAGCCGCCTCGGGGTCGAGCTGGGCGGGCACCAGGCCCGCCTTGGTGCAGTTGGTCCGGAAGATGTCCGCGAAGCGCGACGAGATCACGGCGCGGAAACCGTAGTCCTGGAGCGCCCACACGGCGTGCTCCCGCGACGACCCGGTGCCGAAGTTCGGGCCCGCCACCAGGATCACCGCGCCGGCCCGCTCGGGTCGGTTGAGCACGAACCCGGGGTCCCTGCGCCACTCCGAGAACAGGCCCTCGCCGAACCCGGTGCGCTCCACCCGCTTGAGCCACACGGCGGGGATGATCTGGTCGGTGTCGACGTCGGACCGGTCCAGGGGGACGGCGGTGCCGGTGACGGTACGGACGGGCTCCATGTCAGTCCAGCTCCCCGGGGCTGGCGAACCGGCCGGCCACGGCCGTGGCGGCGGCCACCGCCGGGGAGACCAGGTGCGTCCGCCCTCCCGAGCCCTGCCGCCCTTCGAAGTTGCGGTTCGACGTCGACGCGCACCGCTCGCCGGGTGCCAGCCTGTCGGGGTTCATGGCCAGGCACATCGAGCAGCCGGCACCCCGCCACTCGAACCCGGCCGCCTCGAACACCCGGTGGAGGCCCTCCTCCTCGGCGGCCGCCTTGACCAGGGCGGAGCCGGGGACGGCCAGCGCCCGCACGCCCGCCTTCACCCGCCGCCCGTCCAGCACGGCGGCGGCCGCTCGCAGGTCCTCGATGCGGGCGTTGGTGCACGACCCCAGGAAGACGGTGTCCACCGGGATCTGGCGCATCGGCGTGCCCGGCACCAGGCCCTGGTAGGCGAGGGCGCGCCGGGCGGCGTCGCGCTCGCCGGCGTCCAGCAGGGCGTCGGGGTCGGGGACGGCGCCGTCCAGCGGCGCCACCTGGGCCGGGTTGGTGCCCCACGACACGTGGGGGACGAGGGCGGCGGCGTCCAGCTCCACGCCCTTGTCGAACCGGGCTCCGGGGTCGGTGGCGAGCGACCGCCAGTCGTCCAGCGCCCGCTCCCATGCCGCCCCTGTGGGCGCGAACGGCCGGCCCTCCAGGTAGGCGAAGGTGGTGTCGTCGGGCGCCACCATGCCGGCCCGGGCGCCGCCCTCGATGCTCATGTTGCACACCGTCATGCGGCCTTCCATGGACAGCGACCGGATGGCCGAGCCCCGGTACTCGATGACCGATCCCATGCCGCCACCCGTCCCGATGCGGCCGATGACCGCCAGGATCACGTCCTTGGGCGTGACACCGGCGGGCAGCTCGCCCTCCACCGTGACGGCCATGGTGCCGGGGCGGCGCTGGAGCAGGGTCTGGGTGGCCAGCACGTGCTCGACCTCGCTGGTGCCGATGCCGAACGCCAGCGCCCCGAACGCCCCGTGGGTGGAGGTGTGGCTGTCCCCGCACACGATCGTCATCCCCGGCTGGGTGAGGCCCAGCTCGGGCCCGATGACGTGCACGATGCCCTGGTTGCGGTGGCCCATGGGGTAGAGGGGCACGCCGAACTCCTCGCAGTTGGCGGCCAGGACCTCCATCTGGCGGCGGGAGACCGGGTCGGCCACGAACAGGTCGTCACCATCGGCGAACGTCGTCGGGACGTTGTGGTCCATGGTGGCGATGGTGAGGTCGGGCCGGCGGACCCGTCGCCCGGCCAGCCGCAGTCCGTCGAAGGCCTGGGGCGACGTGACCTCGTGCACGAGGTGGAGGTCGACGTAGAGCAGGTCCGGCTCACCGGCGGCCGAACGCACGATGTGCCGGTCCCACACCTTCTCGCTCAGGGTCTGGTCCACCGGCTTCCTCCGACCGACTTGCCGTCTCATAGAGTGAGACGATAGTCTCTCTTTGTGGAACGCAGTGTAAACGGCGTCGGCGTCCTCGACAAGGCCGTTGCCATCCTCGACGCCCTCGAGCAGGGGCCGCTCGCCCTGGCCGACCTGGTGGCGGCCACCGGGCTCTCGCGGGCCACCGCCCACCGGCTGGCGTCCGCTCTCGCCGGCCACGACCTCGTCGCCCGAGACGATTCCGGGCGGTTCGTGCTGGGACCGCGCCTGGTGCGCCGGTCGCTGGAGGACGCCGCCCGCCCCGCGCTGGCCGCCCTCCGCGACGCCACCGGCGAGAGCGCCCAGCTGTACGTGCCCCGCAACGGGTCACGGCTGTGCGTGGTGTCGTTGGAGTCGCCCCACAGCCTGCGCACGATCGTGCCCGCCGGCGCCGTCCTGCCGCTCGGCCAGGGCTCGGCCGGTACGGTCCTGCGCGGCGAACCGGCGGCGTTGCGGCGCGGCTGGGCGCAGAGCGTGGAGGAGCGGGAGCCCGGCGTGGCGTCGGTCAGCGCGCCGGTCCGCCACGACGGCGCCGTGGTCGCCGCCGTGTCCGTGTCCGGGCCGATCGAGCGGACGACCCGGTCGCCCGGTCGCCGCTACGCCGGAGCGGTCACGGCTGCGGCCTGCCAGGTCGAGTCGGCCATGGGCTGGGGGTGACGCCCGCCTGCGCTTCTCAACCGGCCGTGAGGCCGGCCTTGGTGGCGACGCCCGTGCACGCCGCGACGAGGGCGGGCACGAACCGGGGGGCGTCGGTGACGCAGGCGCCGTGGTCGGCCTGCACCTCGAGAACCGCGGCACCGGGGATGGCGGCGACCAGGTCGCGTTGCCGGCGGGGGCTGACGACCTGGTCGAGGGCCGTGACCACCACCGCCGCCGGGACGTCGACGTCGCCGATCCAGTCGTGCGAGCGGAAGCGCCCGATGGCCCACCCGGCCTCCAGGACGGCGGTGTGGTCGTTCTGCTCCATCTCGGCCGTCCCCCAGTCCGCCAGCTCGCCGCCCTGGAGCCGGCGGCGGATCAGGTTGCCCGCCAGCTGTCGGCGCACCGACACCGGGGTCACCCGTGACGCCACCGACAGGCCGAGGAGGCTCGAGAACCACAGCCGTGACCGGAGGTCGGGGCTGTCGAAGCTGCGGGCGGTGGCGCACAGCACCATGCCGGCGACGAGGTGGCGGTGGCGCTGCCACATCAGCTGCGCCACCAGCCCGCCCATCGAATAGCCCACAGGGATCAGCCGGTCGACACCCACCTCCGCCGCCACCGCGGCGGCATCGTCAGCGCAGTCCTCCAGCCGGAAGGGCCGCCGCGAGCGGATGCCCCGCCCGTGGCCCCGGTGGTCGATGGCCAGGACTCGGAAGTGCTCGGCCAGCGGCCCGTAGGTGGCGAACCAGTTCAGGTCGGCGGTGACCGTCCAGCCGTGGAGCAGCAGCACGGTGGGCGCCCCCGGGGGCCCTTCCAGCTCGCGCAGGTGGAGGCGGCCCCTTCCGGACAGGGTGACCGGGCGCGCCTCCGGCAGCGGCACCGGAGGCGGAGCGAGCGTCATCCCCGTCGAGAGTACGGGAGCATTGGGCATGTCCCGACACCCGTCCCGCTCGGTCGTGGCCCTGCTCCTCGCCGCGCTCGCCCCGCTCGCCGCCGCCGGCTGCCGGGCCGACGAGACCGACGAGTCCCGCCCGGCGACGTCGCCGGACGCTGGTGGGTCCGCGGTGCCCGCCCCACTGGCCGAGCTCCCCGTCCCCCGGACCGAGGTGGCCGGGGCCACGTGGGACGGCCGGCTGGTGGTCGCCGGCGGGCTCACCCTCGACGGTGCCGCCAGCCCCCTCGTCCACACCTACGACCCCGACGGGGACCGCTGGGAGGAGGCGCCGCCCCTGCCCGTCCCCCTCCACCACTCCGCCCTGGCCGTGCTGGGGGACCGGCTCCACGCCGTCGGCGGGTACACCAACGGTGCGGGCGGGGCGTGGCAGCCGCAGGCGGGCACGTGGAGCCTGGGGCCGGGGGAGCGCACGTGGAGGCAGGAGGGTCCGCTTCCGGGCGGTCCGCGGGGCGCGCTCGGCGCGGCGGCGGTCGGCGACGTGATCGTCGCCACCGGCGGGGAGTCGGGCGGCACCGCGCTCGGACGCACCGAGGTCTACGACGCCGGCCGCCGGGCCTGGCGCCCGGGCCCCGACCTGGACCTCCCGCGCGAGCACCTGGCGGTGGCCTCGGACGGCGACCGGGTCTACGCCATCGCCGGGCGTGCCCCCGGTCAGGGCAACTTCCGGGCCGTCCAGTCGCTCGACCCCCGCTCCGACGAGGCCTGGCGCGACGAGCCCGAGGTGGCCGACTCCCGGGGCGGGACCGGTGCCGCCGCCGTGGGCGAGCGGGTGTGCGTGGCCGGCGGCGAGGAGCCGGCCGGGACGATCGCCTCGGTCGAGTGCCTGGACGGCGACCGCTGGGCCCAGGCCGCCCGGCTGGCCCGGCCCCGCCACGGGCTCGCCGTCATGGGGCTCGAGGGCCGTCTGCACGTCGTCGGCGGAGGTGAGCAGCCGGGGCTGTTCGTGAGCGGCGCCCACGAGGCGTTCCACCTCTAGCCACGGGGATCGGTGCACGGCGGGGCGGCCTGGGCGACAATGGCCGCGTGCGCCTGGGGATCGCCGGCAAGGGAGGAGTGGGCAAGACCACCATCTCGTCGGTGCTCGCCCGCGAGCTGGCCCGCCGCGGCCACACCGTCGTCGCCGTGGACTGCGACTCCGACCCCCACCTGGCCATGAACTCGGGCGTCCCGCAGGAGCGCATCGACGCCATGCGGCCCTTCATCGAGCGGCGGGGCCCGGGGAACTCGGCCAGCGCCGATTCCGGTGCCACGCCCGTGCAGCTGCTCTCCGGCCACGGCATGCGCGGGCCCGACGGCGTCACCTACGTGATGGCGTCCCGGATCACCCGTCCCGGCGGCGGCTGAACGGGCGCCTCCCACGTCACGGTCCGTGGCTTCATCGAGCGAGTGGAGGCGGAGCTCCCCGGCACCGTGGTGATCGCCGACATGGAGGCCGGCCTCGAGCACCTGTCGTGGGCCGGCGGCACGCTGCGATACGTCGACACCCTGCTGATCGTGGCCGAGCCCCAGTCGAAGGTCCTGCTCACCGCCCGGCGTGCCCATCGCCTGGCCACCCAGCTGGGCGTCGAGCGCATCGCCTTCGTCGGCAACCGGGCCCGGCCCGGCGAGGAGCAGCGCCTCGAGGAGTTCGCGGCGTCGCTCGACAGTGAGTTGGTCGCCGTGGTGCCCGAGGACCCGGCCGTCACCGCCGCCGACCGCGACGGGGTGTGCCCCCTGGACTCGGCGCCGGAGTCGCCCGCCGTCTCCGCCATCCGCCGCCTGGCCGCCGACCTCGAGGCCCGCTACCTGGCTGCCGCTCCCGACCGCTGAGCGGGCGGGGGCCTACGCCACGTCGACGATCTCGACCTTGAGGACGGCGCCCCCGGGTGCCTCGTACTCCGCGGTCTCACCCGCCCGCTTGCCCAGCAGGGCCTGCCCGAGGGGCGACCCCGGCGTCATGATCTGGACGTCGTCGACGCGCTCCTCGATGGAGCCGAGCAGGTAGCGCTCGATCTCGTCGTCGCCCTCGTACCGCAGGGACACGGTGGAGCCGGCGGCGATGGCGCCGCCCGTCTCGGTCGAGTCGACGATGGTGGCCCGGGCGAGGATCCGCTCGATGTGGCGGATCCGCGACTCCATCTTCCCCTGCGAGTCCTTGGCGGCGTGGTAGTCGCCGTTCTCCGACAGGTCGCCGAGCATCCGGGCCGCCTCGATGGCCCGGGCGATCTCGACCCGTCCGCGCGTCGTGAGGTCCTCGAGCTCTTCGCGCAGGCGGTCGTGCGCCTGTCGGGAGAGGTGCGTCTCGCTCATAGGCCGTCCATCCTACGGGCGTGCCGCCGCGCCGGCGCGCGCCGACCCGTAACCGCTAGACCCCGAAGCGGGCTTGGCGGTACAGTGGCCTTGCCGTGTCCACCGCTCTGGTAGCCGTCATTCCGTAGTGCACACCCCTCCGGTGTGCGCTGTCGACCGTCCACCGAAGTGGGCGGTTTTTCGTTTCTCGGGAGCAGAATCGCATGCCCCACAGGGTCGGGGTCCTCGCCGGTGACGGCATCGGGCCGGAGGTGGTCGCCGAGGCGCTCAAGGTCGTGCGCGCCGCCGGGGTGGCCCTCGACACCGTCCACTACGACCTGGGCGGCGACCGCTACCTGCGCACGGGCGACGTCCTCCCCGACTCGGTGCTCGGCGAGCTGCGGGGGCTGGACGCCATCCTCCTCGGTGCCGTGGGCACGCCGGGCGTGCCGCCCGGGATCATCGAGCGCGGCCTGCTGCTGCGTCTCCGCTTCGAGCTCGATCTCTATGTGAACCTGCGGCCCATGGAGGGCCCCCGCATCGACGCCGTGGTCGTCCGCGAGAACACCGAGGGCCTCTACGCCGGGGAGGGCGGCATCCTGCGCAGGGGGACGCCGCACGAGGTGGCCACCCAGGGATCGGTGAACACCCGCATGGGCGTGGAGCGGTGCGTGCGCTTCGCCTACGAGCTGGCCCAGTCGCGTCCCCGCCGCCACCTCACTCTGGTGCACAAGACCAACGTCCTCACCTTCGCCGGCGACCTCTGGCAGCGGACGTTCGACGAGGTGGCGGACGCGTTCCCCGACGTATCCACCGCCTACGACCACGTGGACGCGTCGTGCATCCATCTGGTGGAGCGGCCCGGCCGCTACGACGTCATCGTCACCGACAACCTGTTCGGCGACATCATCACCGACCTCGGCGGTTCGGTGGCCGGCGGCATCGGCCTCGCCGCGTCCGCCAACCTGAACCCGGCTCGCACCGGGCCGTCCCTGTTCGAGCCGGTACACGGCTCGGCCCCCGACATCGCGGGCACAGGCCGGGCCAATCCGCTCGCCGCCGTACGATCGGCGGCGATGATGCTGGACTTCCTGGGCGAGGCCGAGGCCGCCGCCCGCATCACCAAGGCCGTCACGGCAGCGTCCTCGCTGTCGGGCACCACGTCCGAGCTGGGCGACGCCGTCGCAGAAAGGGTCTGAGCCATGCCGTTGCAGAAGGTCGACAAGATCTGGATGGACGGTCAGCTCGTCGCCTGGGACGAGGCGAAGGTGCACATCCTCACCCACACCCTCCACTACGGCTGCGGCGTGTTCGAGGGCATCCGGGCCTATGCGACGCCCCGCGGCCCCGCCGTGTTCCGCCTCACCGACCACATCGAGCGGCTGTTCAACAGCGCCAAGATCTTCCTCCTGGACGTCCCGTACACGGTCGAGCAGCTGGTCGAGGCCACCAAGGAGACGGTGCGGGCCAACGGGGTGGAGTCGTGTTACATCCGCCCGCTCGTCTACCTGGGCTACGGCGAGATGGGCCTCAACCCGCTGCCGTGCCCGGTGAACGTCTCCATCGCCGTGTGGCCGTGGGGCACCTACCTGGGCGACGAGGGGATCGAGCGGGGCGTCCGCATGAAGATCTCGTCGTGGCAGCGCCACGACCCCAACGCCATGCCGCCCGCCGCCAAGGGGACGGGCATGTACCTGAACTCCTCGATGGCCAAGGTCGAGGCGCTCAAGGCGGGCTACGACGAGGCGATCCTCCTGTCGCCCCAGGGCTACGTCAGCGAGTGCACGGGCGAGAACATCTTCGTGGTCAAGCGCGGCAGGATCATCACCCCGCCCACCAGTGCCGGGGCCCTCGAGGGCATCACCCAGTCGTCGGTGATGACCATCGCCCGCGACCTCGGCATCGAGTGCGAGATCGGCCACATACTGCGCAGCGACCTCTACACGGCCGACGAGGCGTTCCTGTCGGGGACGGCCGCCGAGGTGGTGCCCATCCGCTCGGTGGACGACCGTGAGATCGGCGACCCGGGACCCGTCACCCGCAAGGTCCAGGAGGTGTTCTTCGCCACGGTGAAGGGCGAGGTGGACCGCTACAAGGACTGGCTCGAGCACGTCGACGGCGGCGCCTAGTGGCGCTTAAGGTTCCGTCCCGGCGGCACGACGCGGAGGGTGGACAGGTGGCGCAGCCCGAGTACGTCCCGATCAGTGCCGGCGACCGGGTCCGGCCGGCCGAGCGCCTTCCCGCCCACGGCGGGTGGACTCAGTCCCGGCCGGCCGAGCTGAAGGACCCGGGGGCGCCCATCGGCACCCGCTTCGGGTCGCCGGGGCCGGACCAGGGGTACGGCCTGGCGCTGGCCGAGCGCTTCCGCGACCGACTCGAGCTGGCGCCCGGGGAGCACGCCGAGGACGCGGTGGCCGGCGCGCTGGCCGTGGCGTTGCGGCGGGCGTCGATGTTCGGGCGGGCCCCCGTCATCTACGACCTCGAGCTCGCCTACACCCTGTGGGGGTACCTGGGCGACGCGCCGGCGGGCCTCGTCGAGTTCCGGACCGGTGTGCTCAAGGGCGCCGCCCACGACTACTGGGTGCAGCGCGACGCGGTGGACCGGGTCGCCGAGGCCACCCTCCGGATGACGCCGGCCCAGGTGCGATCGGGGCTGGCGAACTGGCGGAGCCTGTTCGTTTGAGGCGACGCCGGCGGCAGTGAGCGTCGACGTCTTCGAGGTCGCCGTCGGGCCCCTCGTCTTCAGCGCCCATGCGGCGGGGCCGCAGGACGGCCGGCTGGTTCTGCTCCTCCACGGGTTCCCGCAGACGTCGTTCGAGTGGCGGCACCAGATGGCGGCGCTGGCGGCCGCCGGCTACCGGGCGGTGGCCTACGACCAGAGGGGGTACTCGCCGGGCGCCCGCCCGGGGCGGGTCGAGGACTACCACCTCGAGCACCTGGTGGCCGACGTGCTGGCGGTGGCCGACGGGCTGGGTGCGGCGCGGTTCGACGTGGTCGGCCACGACTGGGGCGGCGCTGTCGCCTGGGTGGTGGCGGCCCGCCACCCGGACCGGGTCCGCACCCTCACCGCCGTGTCCATGCCGCATCCGGCGGCGTTCGCCGAGGCGCTGTTCGGGGGTGACTCCGACCAGGCCGCCAAGTCGAGCTACATCGCGGTGCTGCGGGCCGAGGGGGCGGCCGAGGCGCTCCTGCTGGCGGGCAACGGCGAGGGCCTGCGCCGGGTGTTCGCCGGGACGGGACACCCGGCGCCCGAGGCTCTCGACGAGTACGTCGGGGTTCTCACCCAGCCCGGCGCGCTGACGGCCGCCCTCAACTGGTACCGCTCGTTGTCCCCCGCGGACGCCCCGGCCGTGCTCGGCGCGCTGAAGCCGGTCGCCGTGCCCACGCTCTACGTGTGGGGCGACGGCGACACGGCCCTCGGCCGCGCCGCCGCCGAGGCGACGGCGGGCTTCGTCGAGGGCCCCTACCGCTTCGAGGCCCTGGCTGGAGTGGGCCACTGGATCCCCGAGGAGGTCCCCGAGCGGTTCAACGCGCTGCTGGTCGATCACCTGGCGGCGTCAGACTGAGCCTGCGGCACACTGGCGGCGTGCAGCCACTTCTCCTGAGCGAAGAGCAGCGCGATTTCCGGTCCGTCCTGCGGCGGTTCTGCGAGGAGAAGATCGCGCCCCGGGCGGCCGAGGTCGACGAGCGGGCCGAGTTCCCGTGGGAGAACTTCTCGGACTGCGTGGCGCTCGACCTGCCGTCGCTCGGGGTGCCGGCCGAGTACGGCGGCGCGGGAGCCGACTCCGTCACCCAGGCGATCATGATCGAGGAGCTGGCCCGGGTCTGTGCCTCGACCAGCCTGATGATGCTCATCTCCAAGCTCGGGATGATCCCGGTCATCAACTGGGGGAGCGAGGAGCTGAAGCAGGCCTACCTGCCCCGCATCGCGTCCGGCGAGATCCAGGCGTCGTACTGCCTCTCCGAGCCCGACGCCGGGTCCGACGTGGCGGCCATGTCCGCCCGGGCCGTGCGCGACGGCGACTCCTACGTGCTCAACGGGGTGAAGTACTGGATCACCAACGCCGGCATCTCCGACACCTACACCGTCTTCGCCAAGACGGACCCGGCGGCCGGCCATCGCGGCATCTCCTGCTTCTTGGTGGAGAAGGACTGGGGCATCCGCGTCGGCAAGCTGGAGAAGAAGCTGGGCGTTCGCGGGAGCCCGACGGGCGAGATGATCCTCGAGCACGTGCGGGTACCGGCCTCGCACCGCATCGGCGAGGAGGGCCAGGGGTTCTACATCGCCATGGGGACGCTGGACCGCAGCCGCCCCACCATCGGCGCCCAGGCGGTCGGCATCGCCCAGGGTGCCATCGACTACGCAGCCGG
>DATLFN010000076.1 GCA_035540975.1 Acidimicrobiales bacterium | reverse complement strand
GGCTGGGGCTGGGGCGGCCGCACCGGCTGGGGTGGCGCCGACGGTCTCGCCCCGTCCTGGGATCGCCGTGCCGGCTGAGGCGGAGGCGGCGGGTTGGCCCATGGCGACGCCGCGGCGGCGGCCGCGGTGGCGGGTACCGGCGCCGGCGCCAGCCCCTCGTCGGGGGCCTCGACGCCCTGCTGCCGTGCGCGGCTGCGCTCCAGGGCATCGGCACCGAAGGCGACGATCAGCGTCACCGCGAAGCCGAGGAACAGGACCACGGCGACGACGCGCAGCTTGCCGCCGAACTGCTCGGTGAGCTCGCCGGGGGGCGTCACCACCCGCGTCGTGATCCAGGTGCGCGGAGGGGCGGACGCCTGCTCCTGGGCGGCCCGCAGCTCCCGCTCGAACACCTGCATGACGGCGAGCACGGTCCGGGGCGCGACGTCGTCGCTGCCGGTGGCCACGACCACCACCGTGGGCTCGATGGTCATCGGGTCGGTGCCGACCTCGTAGTCGCCGGTGGCGCCGGTCGCCGCCAACTCCTCCTGGATCTCCTTCTGGGACACGACCTCGGAGACGACGTTGGCCGCGACCTTGAGGTTCCCGTACAGCAGGTACGGGTTCGCCCGGCCCTCGGCGTCGTCGGCCAGCGCCGGGGCGAAGAGCAGCATGGACCCGCGCGCCTCGTACACCGGGGTGACCTTGGCGTACGACACGATGGCCACCAGCAGGGTGAGACCGAGCAGCGGGAGCGCCAGGTACCACCGGCGTGCCATCACCCGGACGAGTGCCAACAGGTCCACGCCACCTCACTTCCTGGAGACTCGGCGTCCACCACTGTACCGGTGGGTCACACCGATCCCGCCCCAATGGCCGCCGGTACAATTGTCGCATGCCGCCGGAGCACACCCTGCCCGGTGACTGGTCTGCGCTCGTGGTGTTCGTCGCCGGAACGGCGTGGGACGGAAACATGTTCCCCGACCAGCACATGGCGATCCGGCTCGCCCGCCACGTCCCGGTGCTGTACGTCGACCCGCCCCTCTCCGTCCTGAGCCCGCGTCACAACCCCGACCTGCGGGCGTCGCTCGAGGGGCCGCGGCTGAGGCTGGTGGCGCCGAACCTGGCCCGCCTCACACCGGTCGTGCTGCCCGCCCTGGGGCGCCCGGGCGTGCGGATGGTGGCCGAGCGCATGCTCCTCCGAGCCGTCCGTCGCGCGGTGCGCGCCCTGCGGGCCGACGTGGACGCCGTCGTCGTGGCGTCCCAGACGCCGGCGTTCGGGATGTTCGGCGAGCGCCGGAGCGTGTTCTACGCCACCGACGACCTGGTCGCGGCCGCCCAGCTGATCGGGTCGAGCACCCGGTGGCTGGAGCGCTGCGAGCGCCGGATCGAGCACTCGGCGGGCACCGTCGTGGTCGTCTCGGACGGCCTGCGCGAACGGTGGGCCGAGCGCCACCCCCACGTGGCGATGATCCCCAACGGGTGCGACGTCGAGCTGTTCGCCGGCACCGACGACCTGGCCTACCCGGCCGACGTCACGCTGCCGCCGCCGATCGCCGGGTTCGTCGGCCACCTGTCCGACCGGATCGACGTCTCCATCCTGGAGGCGGTCGCCGCCACCGACCGCTCGCTCCTGCTGGTGGGGCCCCGCCAGATCACGTTCGACCTCGAACGGGTCGAGGGTCTGCTCGCCCGGCCCAACGTGCAGTGGCTGGGAGCCAAACCGTTCGCCTCGCTGCCCGGGTACCTGCGGGCGATCGACGTCGGCCTCGTCCCTTATGCCGACTCGGCGTTCAACCGGGCCAGCTTCCCGCTGAAGACGCTCGAGTACCTCGCCGCCGGGCGGTCGGTCGTGGCGACCGACCTGCCCGCCATCCGGTGGCTCGGCACCGACCTCGTTCGCACCGTCGCCGGTGCGGACGCGTTCGCCGCCGCCGTGGAGGACGAGCTCGACCGGCCCCGCGACCCGTTCCTGGCCGCCGCCCGGCGCGACCTCGCGGCGCAGCACAGCTGGGACATCCGGGCGCAGGAGTTCCTGGGCGTGCTCCGGCGGGCGCCCGACGCCGAGCGCAGGTGACGCCGGGCGGGTCGGCACTCACCGTCGTCGTCGTCACGTACAACAGCGCGCCCCTGCTCCCGGCCCTCTTCGCCTCGCTCGACGAGGGGCTGGCGGGCATCGACCGGACCGAGGTGGTCGTCGTCGACAACGCCTCGTCCGACGGCTCGGCCGACGTCGCCCGCCGTCTCGCTCCGGCCGCCACGGTGATCGACGCGGGAGGCAACGCGGGCTACGCGGCCGCCATCAACCTCGGCGTCCGGTCGCGCCGCCAGCGCGGTGCGGTGCTCGTGCTCAACCCCGACGTACGGCTCTCCCCGGGCACCGCCGGGGCCCTGCTCCGTGCCCTCGACGACCCCACCGTCGGGATCGCCGCTCCCCGCATCGAGGACGAGGACGGGACCATCCAGCTGTCGCTGCGGCGGGCGCCGACGGTGGCCCGGGCGCTGGGCGAGGCCGTCTTCGGGGGAACGCTGGCCGGACGCCTGTCGTGCTTCGGCGAGGTGGTCGCCGATCGCCGGGTGTACCAGTCGGGCACCGACGCCGAGTGGGCGACGGGCGCAGCACTGGCGATCGCGCCCCGGTGCCTCGACGCCGTCGCCGAGTGGGACGAGTCCTTCTTCCTCTACTCGGAGGAGACCGATTACGCCCTTCGCGCCGGCGACGCCGGCCTGCGGCTCCGGTACGTCGCCGGCGCCGTGGTCACCCACATCGGTGGTGACGCCCACCGCTCCCCCGCCCTGTGGGCGCTCCTCGTGCGCAACCGGGTCCGCCTGTACCGGAAGCGGCACGGGGCGGCGGAGACGGCCGCCTTCGCGGCCGCCGTCGTGCTCAACGAGCTGGTCCGCAGCCGCCACGCCACCCACCGGGCCGCCCTGCGCGCCCTGCTCTCGCTCCGGCGGCGCTGACCGCCGATGCCCTGGCCACAAACCTCTCGGCTTGTTCGCAGCGGGCAAGGTCCGTGGCCGCGCCCGCCGCCGCAGGCGGCCTCTCCGGCTGCGGAGGCGGGCGAGCTCCGCTCGCCCACCGGAGCACGGTCAACTCGACCGAAAGGAGTGAGCGAAGCGAACGAATGACGTCGAAGCACCAGCGGTCAGCGGCGCTCGGCGGCGACGACCAGGTCGACCAGGAACGACGTCGACGCCACGTCGAGGCCGCGCTGACCGGCGAGGAACGCCTCGACGGCGCCGCGGGCCACGAAGGGCAAGGCCAGGACGGGCTCGAGGCTGGCGGGCTCGGCGCGCCAGTGCTCGTGCACCCGGGCCGCCAGGGAGACGGCCCCCACCGCCGGGCGCCCGGTCGACTGCAGCCGCTGGCGCACCTTGGCGGCCACCTTGCCGGCCGAGTGCGCCAGGGCGCTCGCCCGGCCGGCGACGTCCCGGCGGGCCATCTCGGCCGGCGTGCGGCCGGAGTCGAGCGGCAGGGCGGCGAGGTCGGGCGCCATCCTCTGGAGCACCGCCGCGCACAGGCGCGAGCCGCGCTTGTCGGCCGGCGCCGCCCGGCGGGCCCACGCCAGGTACGCAGGGTGGAAGAAGGGGGCGAGGACGGGGTGGCGGCGCGACGCCGCCGAGTGCTCGGGGCCCACCCACCGGCGCATCCGCAGGTCGAGGTACAGCTCGTCGGTCGCCGCCAGCCACGGCCGGCCGTAGCCCCGCAGCGCCTCCTCCACGAGCGTCGCGACGCGTGCCGAGCCCGCCTCCCGGAAGCCGGCGTCCACCACGGACGCATCGACGGCGTCGTTGGTCGTGAGGCGCCAGCGCACCAGCGCGCCGGCGAGGGCGGGCGTCGGCCTCGGCCACGGCGGCTGGCCGGCGTAGTAGAAGCCCCGCGCGAACTCGCCGTTCTGACCGGAGATCCGCGGGCCCTGGGCGCTGCGGTCCTCCACCAGCTCGAGGACCCCCTCGCCCACGGCGTTGCCGCAGGCGTCCCGCCCGGCGGCGGCCCGGCGCACCAGCTCCCACGCCTCCGCCGGCGACAGCGTGGCCAGCCCGGCCAGGTCGACGACCTGGTTGGGCAGCCCCAGCCGTCGGCTCAGGTCGCCGGCGACGCGCACGTCGGGCGCCCCCGGCGAACCGACGGTCATCGTCGTCACCGCCACCGGCATCTCCCGCAGCGCAGCCAGCAGGAGACGGCTGTCGAGCCCGCCGCTCAGCTCGAGGTGGACGGCGTCGTGGCCGGCCACGGCAGCGGCCACCGACGCCCGCACGACGTCGACGCCGGCATCCACCGGATCGCCCTCGCCCGCGTCCTCGGCCGTGGCCGCAAAGGGCGTCCGCTCGGCCCGTCCGCCGGCGAGCGTGCACGCCTGACCGGCCCGGAGCGTGCGCACGCCGGCGAACGGCGTCTCGTCGCCGGCATGGACGCCGAGCAGGGCGAACACCGACAGGGCCGCCTCGTCGAGCCCGGCCCCGGTGAGGGAGGCGAGGGCGAGGGCCGACGTGGAGCACGCCGCCCACCGCGCCTGTCGGGCCACGTGGAGCTGGAGGATCCCTAGCGGGTCGGCGGCGACGACGACCCGCCCGCCCGAGCGGGCCCACAGCCCGCCGGGTGCCACCAGGCTCGGCGCCAGGCCGAGCGCGGCGTCGGGCCGCGCTCCCAGGGCGGCGACGTCGAGCGGTCCGCCACCCGTGGTGGTGCACGCGAGCGTCAGGAGGCCGGCGGCGTCACCCGGCTCCTCGGGCGTCGTGACCACCGGGCGCCCGCCGGCGACGGCCGCCACCGACGCCGCCGCCCGCTCGGCCCGCCGGACCAGGGCGAGCCGCTCGTCCTCCCCGGCGTCGGCCGTGACGCTGAGGGCCACGAACACGCCGGGCACGTCTCCCGTGGGCGCGGTCATGACACGCGGACGTGCTTGGCGAGCCACTCCTCGGTGCGGGCGACGTCGTCGTGGGCGGCGAATAGTCGCCCCCACGTCTCGAGGAGCATCAGCCGCGTCATCCACAAAGGGGTGGCCTCGGCCGCCAGCGTCTCCAGCGCGTCGCCGCCCAGGCCGAAGAAGTCGGCCACGAACCCGCCGGCCAGGCACTCCGGGTCGATGCGGATGCGGTCGTAGATCGTCACCGGGAAGCCCTGCTTCTCGCGCATGGCCAGATCGGCGGGGAGCAGCCGCCTCGCCACCTCCCGCACCGGCCACTTGTCGACGACGAACGGGTGGCGGCGGTCGTGCACCGACCGGGTGGTACGGAGCTTGTACCGGCCGGGAACGTTCACCGCCACCCGCGCCAGCTCGTGGCCGAGGAACGGGAATCGCGACTCCAGGCTCCAGGCCATGCCGAGCCGGTCGTTGCGGTGCAGCAGGGAGGACAGGTGCCCGTGCACCAGCTCCATCGTCATGACGTGCAGCCGGCGCTGCCGCTCGGGGACGAAGGCAAAGGCCTCCTCGGCGCGGCGGCGGACGACGTCCTGCTCGTAGCGGAACAGCAGCTGCTCGAGCAGCTCCGGGAACCGGTCGTCGGTCCGTGGCCACAGCAGCTTCCCGGCCCGCCCGGTGGCGCGGTGGACGAGCCGCTGCGCCGCCCGCTTGGCCCCGTCGACCCGGCGCAGCACGGGGGCGAGGGCGTACTGCGGGTACCCGATGAAGTACTCGTCGCTCCCCTCCCCGGTCAGCAGCACCTTGATCCCGTCCCGCCGGGCCAGGCGGCTCACGAGGTAGAAGGGGATCGAGTTGAGGTGGTAGATGAGGGGCATGTCGTTGGCGCGGGTGACGGCCACGACGGCGGCCAGGATGTCCTCGTCCGACACCGTCTCCACGTGGAGCGGCAGCCCGACCGTCCGGGCCAGGCGCTCGGCCGCCAGCCGCTCGCTGTTCCCGAGGACGTCGGCGTGGTACAGGCCGAGGTCGTCGCCCTGGGCGGCGGCGACCCGGGCGACGAGGTTGGAGTCGACGCCGCCGCTGGCCAGGCAGGCCACCGGCGCGTCGCTGATCATGCGCATGACGGTGCTGGACTCGAACGCCGCCTGGACCCGGTCGACGACCCGTTCGGGGCCTCCGCGGTCGAGCTCCTCGTACAGGTCCCGGTCGGCGAAGTCGAAGAGGCTGAAGTAGCGCCGGCGCACGGGCTCGACGCCGCCGGCGAACGTGACCGTCTCGCCCGCTTCCACCGCCCGGGCCCGGGAGAAGATGGTCCGGTCGCCGAACGTCCCCGACAGCCCCAGCAGGGCGGCGGAGACGGTGGTGTGGTCGGGCGGCCCGACGTCGCCCCCGAAGGCCTTCAGCTCGGACGCGAACCGCACGCGCCCGGCCGCGTCGACCAACCAGTACATCGGCTTCACGCCGTGGCGGTCGCGGGCGAGGGTGAGGCGGCGCTCCCGTACGTCCCACACCGCGAACGCCCAGTCACCCTCCAGGGCCAGCGCCGTCGCCGCCACCCCGTGGCGGGCGATGTGCTCGACGAGGACCTCGGTGTCCCCCGTCGACGTGAACCCCACCCCGGCGTCCTCCAGGCCCCGGCGCAGGTCGCGGAAGTTGAAGATCTCGCCGTTGAAGGAGACGACGTGGCGCCCGTCGTGCGAGCGCATGGGCTGGGCGGCGCACGCCGAGAGGTCGAGGATCGACAGCCGGACGTGGCCGAGCGCCAGCCCCGGCGCCACGAACGTCCCCCGGTCGTCCGGGCCCCGGTGGGCGATGCGGTCCGTCATGCGTTCGAGCTCGTCGGTGGGGAGGGCGTCCCCGCGGGGGTCGAAGATGCCGGTGACGCCGCACACGGCCTACTCCGCCACGGGAGCGGGGCGGCTGTCGTCGCGGCCCCACGGGATCGGCTCGTCGGGCCGCCGCCGGGCGCCGGCGAGGCGGGCGAGCACGGCGACGAGGACGAACACCGGGGCGTCGACCGCCCGGCGGGGGTCGTCCCTCAGCACGGCGAGCACGCCGCCCGCCCCAGGGCCGGACGTCCCGAGCTCGCGGTTCCCGGCCACCACCCGCGCCCGGCGCCGGACCAGCGACCGCAGCGTGCGCGGCGGGCGCACCAGCGACGAGCACTCCTCGACGACCACGCGGGCCGGGCGGGGCACGCACGAGCGCACGTGGTGGTCGTCGGCGAGGATCTCGGGGAACGGCGCGACCAGGGCGTGGCCCCGCTCCGACAGGGCGTACACCCCGCGACCCACCAGGTCGTCACGGACGGACGGCAGGCGCGACCAGAGCCGGTAGAACGACCGCACGGCAGCCGACGACCGGCTGACGTCGAGGCGCAGCCCGGGCGACGCCGCGAGCGCGGCTCCCTCCGGCTCGAGCGCGGCGACCAGGCGGCGCAGCGCCGGCGTCTCGAGGAGCACGTCGGCGTCCACGTACACCCGCGGGAAGGTGTGGCAGGCGGCGTCGGCCAGGTTCAGGGCGTTCGCCTTGCCCCGTCGCGGCGTGCTGACGACGGTGACGTCGGCGCCGAACGACTCCGCCCGCCAGGCGGTGTCGTCGGTGCAGCCGTTGCAGGCCACGACCACCTCCAGCTCACCGGCCCGGGCGTCGCGCAGCAGGGCCCGCAGGCACTCCTCGATGACGCCGGCTTCGTTGTGGGCTGGGACCACCACGCTCGCAGCGGCGGGCGCCCCTCCGGTTCGCATGCGCTGGGTCGCTCCCGGTTCGGGAGGTTCGAGCGTAGCGCCTCGCCCCGCCGGCACCGACCGGTCCCGACCGGTCCCGACCGGTCCCGACCGGTCCCGACCGGTCCCGGCGCCTACAAGGGCTGCTTGGTGTCCGCCCAGAAGTTGCCCCTCCACTCGGAGGACGAGCCGCCCCACGAGTTCACGGGCCCGTAGTAGCCGCACCGGGCGAATACCGATCGGCCGAAGGCGTTGTCGTGGAAGCGCACGTTGCTGGCCACCGGGTACGCCTTGCCGGCGACGCTGCCGCCGTAGACGCAGAACCCGCCGCCGTTGAAGAGGTTGCCCTCGGCCAGGACGTCGGTGATCGGGTTGAAGTCACCGTAGAGGACGAAGGCGCCCGAGCAGTTGGGTAGGGCGCCGCAGTCGATGTTGTTGCGGCGGAGGGTGAAGTTCGACCCGCCGTTGCTGCCCACTCCCGAGTTGTGGCTGTCGCCGGCGCCGTACAGGTCGTGGACCCAAGAGTCCTCGACCACCACGTTGCTCGTCATGCGGATCCCGCTGCCGCCGTGGTGGATGTTGCACCGCCGGCACGTGAAGCCCGAGTTCCCGAGCAGGGCGGCGTTCGCGTTCTGGTTCCCGCCGTCGATCTCCACGTCCTCGATGACGACGCCCGAGACCTCGCCGTAGCCGGTGTCGATGGCGCCGTTGAAGCACGAGCCGCGGACCCGGGTCCTGCGGATCGTCACGTTGCTGGCCCGGACCTGGATGCAGCCCTGGACGTCGAGACCGTCGATGACGGCGCCCGCCTGGGTGACGGTGAAGCCACCGGAAGGGCGGAGCGGGGTCCCGGCGGGCACGCCGGTGTTCGCCGGGCCCGGGTACGGACCGCCGGCCGGCGGGGGGGGCGCCGTCGCCGTCGGAGCCGGAGCCGGCGCCGGGGGCGGAGGCGGCCAGAAGGTCGCCCGGGCCGCCGTCGGGGGAGCGGTGGCCACCGTGGCGAAGGGCGCGGCGGTGGTCGACGTCGGGGCCGGCGGCGGCGGCGGCGGCGACGACGACGACGACGAGGGTGTCGCTGCCGCGTCGGCGTCCGCCCGGGTCACCTCGAGGGCGGACAGCATGGGGTCGTCGGCGAGGGCCCGGAACTCCAGGTTGAGCACGCCGTCGGAGACCTCGACCTCCCGCACCTCGTCGTGGGCGACGGCGTAGCCGGCGACCGCGACCAGGTCCAGGCGGGACACCACCGTGGTGCCCTCGGCCAGCACGTCGAACACGCGTACACCGGGGTCGGTGAACACCGTCTCGGCGAACATCAGCCGGACGACGTACCGGCCGGGTGCTCCGACGGGGACGTCGTAGGCCGACATCCCCCAGCGGTTGGTCTGGTACAGGACGTCGTCGGTCGTCCCCTTGATGTCGGTACCGGTGGCGTGCTGGATCCCACCGGAGCCGCGGAAGCCGCGGTCCCCCTCCCACGGGCGTCCGCCGGTGTCGTTCACCGGCCCCGCTCCGGCGTTGACCCGCCATGCCACGGCGGCGACGGTGTCCGCCGTCCGCGTCGACAGAGGAGCGGCGAGGAGTGCGAATGCGAGGGCGACGGTACCGGCCACCCACCTGAGGTGGTGCCCACCCGTTCGCCTGCCCGCGCCGACCACCAACGACTCTCCCCTCGCTCGCACTCGCCGAGGCGACGTCGACCGTGGCGGCGCGCCGACGCACGCACCGGCTGACGTCTCCCCCAGGTCCCGCCTGCGGAACCCCGCAACAGCGCAGAGTCTTACCGACGCAGGCGCGACTCATCAAGTATGACTTCCCCGACCGAAACGTGGCGAGGCCGCCAGGTCCGACGAACGCTCCGACGGCGCCGCCCGGCGGTACGCGCCGAGGGGAGCCCCCGCAGGGGCTCCCCTCGTGGCGGCTGGACGTGGGACCGAGGTCAGACGGCAGCCTTGGTGTCGACCCAGTGGTTGCCGGACCAGACGTTGCCGTTGGCGCTGCTCCAGGAGGTGTACGGCCCGTAGTAGCCACAATCCTGGAAGGCGGAACGGCCGAAGGCGTTGTTCAGGAACCGGGTGTTCGAGGCGACCGGGTAGGGCTTGCCGGGGACGCTGCCGCCGTACACGCAGAACCCGCCACCGTTGAAGAGGTTGTTCTCGACGAGCACGTCCTGGACGGGGTTGAAGTCACCGTAGAGGACGAGCGCACCCGAGCAGTTGGGGAGCGTGGAGCAGTCGATGTTGTTGTTGCGGACGACGAAGTTGCGCCCGCCGTTGCTGCCGACACCGGAGTTGTGGGTGTCGCCCTCGCCGTAGATGTCGTGGATCCAGGAGTCCTCCAGCACGACGTTGCTGGTCATCCGGACGCCACCCCCACCGTGGTGGATGTTGCACCGCCGGCAGGTGAAGCCCGAGTTGCCGAGCAGGGCGGCACCGGCGTTCTCGTTGCGCCCGTCGATCTCGACGTCGTGGATGAGGATGCCCGAGTAGGCGCCGTAGTCGGTGTCGATGGCGCCGCCCCAGCACGACCCCCGGACACGGGTGTTGCGGATGGTGACGTTGTTCGCCCGCACCAGGATGCACCCGGTGACGTCGAGGTTCTCGACGACGGCGCCGGGCGTGGTCACGGTGAACCCGCCGCTCGGGCGCAGCACCGTGCCGGCCGGGACGCCCGTGTTGCCGGGGCCCGGGAAGGTACCGGAGGGCGCCGGCGGCGTCGTGGTGGTGGTGGTCGTCGGGGCGGGCGGAGCGGTGGTGGTGGTGGTGGTGG
>DATLFN010000075.1 GCA_035540975.1 Acidimicrobiales bacterium | reverse complement strand
CCCTCGGGGCCGCCGCCCCCGTCGCGCCCGCCCCGGGCGGGCCCTCCTTCGGGCCCGCCCGGGGCGGGCGCGACGGGGGCGGCGGCCCCGAGGGCGGCCGACGCGTCGGCCAGGGCCCGCTCCAGGGCGCCGGCCGCCGCGGCGGCGGCGGCCACGGCGGCCGACGCGCCGGCCAGGTCGAACGGCGGCGTCGGGTCGGGACGGCGCTCGCCGCGCGTCGGCTCGGGCGAGGGCTCGGGGTCGGCCGCCGGCACGGCGCGGGCCCGGAGCAGGGCGGCCTCCGCGGCGCCCGCCTCCAGGCGGCCCCGGAGCGACTCCAGCTCGGCGCGCCGCGCCTCCGACTCGGCGGCGGCATCCTCGGCCCGCCGGCGGGCGCTGTCCCGCTCGCCCTCCAGCGACGCCACCCGGCGGGCCAGGCGGGCGACCTCGTCCTGGGCCGCCCGGCGGTCCCGCCGCTCCGCCGCCAGCTCGGCCGCCGCCGCCTCGGCCTCGGCCCGCGCCCGGGCGGCGGCCGCCTCGGCGCGCGCCGTGGCGGCCTCGGCCGACGCCACGCGCTTGCGGGCGCTGCGCTCCTCCTTCTCCTCGCGCTCGGCGTCGGCCCGGCGGCGCGCCTCGGCGGCCAGGCCGGCCAACTCGCCCTCCCACCCTTCGGGCCGGGCCACGAACAGCCACGCCGCCCGCCCCATCTCGTCCTCGTCGGCCAGCGCTCCGACCCGGGCCCGGAACGCCTCGTCCTCGTCGAGGGCCCGGCGCACCGAGGCCAGCGCGGCGTCGGAGAGCTTGGCGAACCGGAGGATGGGCCGCAGCGCCCGGGGCGGCTCGACCGGCGGCGAGCCGCCGGCGCCCGCCCGGGCCACGTCCACGGCCAGCTGGAGGGCGGGCCGCAGGAGGCCGTCGGGCGCCGGGCCGGCGTTCACCCCTGTTCCTGGTCGACCAGCTCCTCGACCGACCGGCCGTTCCCGCACCACCGGCACGACACGTCCTCGATCACCTCGACCAGGACCTCCTCGTTCTCCACCGTCAGCTCCCCGCCCACGGTGTAGTGATTGAACCGGCGGGTGCGGCGGGTGAGCGTGACGTCGAAGCGGGTCAGGTTGCCGCAGGCGTTGCAGCGGTAGCGAGGGACGGGCACCACGCGCGCAGCGTACGCCGTCGCCCCGGGCGAACATGTGTTCTTGTGCGCGAACGTGTGTTCGGCGTACGGTGGCCGCGTGGCGGCGTGGCAGCGCTCCTTCGACGACCTGGGCACGCCGCTGTTCGGCGTCACGTTCGTGGTGCTGGACCTGGAGACCACCGGCTGCGTCCCGGGCCGGTGCGCCATCACCGAGGTGGGGGCGGTGAAGCTGCGGGGCGGCGAGTGCCTGGGGACGTTCCAGACCCTGGTCGACCCCGAGCAGGGGATCCCGCCCGAGATCACCTACCTCACCGGGATCACCACCTCGATGGTCACCGACGCCCCCCGGATCGGCGCCGTGCTCCCGTCGTTCCTCGAGTTCCTGGGCGACGCCGTGATCGTCGGGCACAACGTCCGCTTCGACCTCTCGTTCCTGAACGCCGCCCTGGCCGCCACCGGGCGGCCCCGCCTGGCCAACCGGTCGGTCGACACCTGCGCCCTCGCCCGCCGACTGGTGGGCGACGAGGTCCCCAACGCCCAGCTGTCGACCCTGTCCCGCCACTTCCGGGTGCGCCACCAGCCCACCCACCGGGCGCTCGACGACGCCCTCGCCACCGGCGAGGTCCTCCACTGCCTGCTCGAGCGGGCCGGCCGCCTCGGCGTGCTCGCCCTCGACGACCTGCTGGAGCTGCCCACGGTCAAGGGCCACCCCATGGTGGCCAAGCTCAAGCTGGCCGCCGACCTGCCCCGCTCCCCCGGCGTGTACCAGTTCCGCGACGCCGGCGGGCGGGTGCTGTACGTCGGCAAGGCGGTGAACCTGCGCCGCCGGGTGCGGTCGTACTTCGCCGGCGACGAGCGCCGCAAGGTAGGCCAGCTCCTCCGGGAGACGGCCGCCGTCGACCACGTCGTGTGCAGCGGCGACCTGGAGGCGTCGGTGCTGGAGATCCGCCTGATCCACGAGCTGCGGCCCCGCTTCAACCGCCGGGCCAAGGACTGGAAGCGCTACGCCTACGTGAAGCTCACCCTGGACGAGCGCTTCCCCCGCCTGTCGGTCGTGCGCGACCCGCGCCCGGGCGACGGCTGCCTGTACCTCGGGCCTCTCCCGTCGCAGCGGGCGGCGCAGCTGGTCGTCGAGGCGGTCCACTCGGCCACGCCTGTGCGCCGGTGCACCGCCAGGCCGGGCCGGACGCCCCGGGCCGCGCCCTGCGCCCCGGCCCAGCTGGGCGTGGCGGCGTGCCCGTGCGCCGGTGGGGCCGATGCGGCGCGTTACCCGTCGATCGTCGACACGGTTCTGCGGGGCCTCACCACCGAACCGGCGCGCCTGCTCGGCCCGCTGGAGGCACGCATGCGGGCCCTGGCCGCCGAGCAGCGGTACGAGGAGGCGGCCGCCACCCGGGAGCGGGCCGCCGCGCTGGCCTCGGCGCTGGCCCGCCAGCGCCGGCTGGACGCCCTGCGCCGGGCCGGTCGCGTCGACCTGGAGGTGGAGGGCGAGGGCGGCGCCGTCCTCGACCGGGGCCGGCTGGTCAGCGCCGGGGCGGGAACCGCGGGGGCCACCCCCCTGCCCTTCGAGGCGCCGGCGCCGGCCGACGCCGGCGACGGGCCCCTCCCCCGCCACCTGGCCGACGAGGTGCTGTGCGTGGCGTCGTGGCTGGACCGCGCCGCCGGGCGCGTGCGCCTGGCCCGCTGCGACGCCCCCCTGGTCACCCCTCTGCCCGAGCTCCCCCGCTTCGAGCCGGGCGGCGGCACGAACCGGCAGCGGCGACCACCGGGACCGGCTGCGTCGCTGCCCGTGGGCGCTCAGTCGCCGGAGTCGGGCCGCCCGAAGGGATCGCCGAACGACTCGGGGCCGGCGGCCGCCCCCTCGTCGCCGAGGGTCGCCTCCCCGTCGTAGCCGGGATCGCCGGGACCGCTGGCCCCCGGGGCCCCGGCGGCGTCCGAGCGGTCGTGGGGCTCGCCCATGCGACCCTCGGCTTCGTCCCGGCCGCTCACGGGTTGTCGCCGCCGGGGTCGACGGCGTTGCCCGTGGCCCCGCCCGAGTCGCCGCCCGAGCCGGTGTTGGCGCCCTCGGGCTCACCCTGGGCCGGCGCCCCGCTGTCGCCCGCACCGGCGACCGTGCCGCGGTTGGCGGTGGTGTCGGTGCGGCCGGCGTCGTCCTCCCCGTCGGAGCCGCAGGCACCGGCGGTGACGGCCAGCGATGCGGCGAGGGCCAGGGCCATCAGGCGCGGAGAGCGGCGAGCGCGGACCGTGGGGGGAGTGCGGCGGGGGTGCATCCCCGCGCCCTACCCGGGACGTCGGGCGGTCAAGCGCCGACGGGTGCCTCGGCGTTCGACGCGGCCACCAGGCGATCGAGGACCGATGCCGCCCTGCCCTCGTCGAGCGACGCCACCGCCACCTCGATGCCCTCGGCCAGCGTCTTCGCCAGGCCGGCGACCACGGCGGCGGCGGCCGAGTTCAACAGCACGATGTCGCGCCGGGGCCCCCGCTCCCCGTCCAGCAGGCGGCGGACCAGCTCGGCGTTGATCGAGGCGTCGCCGCCCCGGAGGTCGTCGGCGGTCGCCGGTGGCAGCCCCAGGTCGCTCGGGTCCACCGTCTCGGTCCGGATGTCGCCGTCGTCCAGCACCAGGGCGGTGGAGGTGGTGGTGGTGGTCAGCTCGTCGAGCCCGTCGTGGCCGTAGACCACCATGGCGCGGCGCACGCCGTTGACGGCCAGCACCCGGACCATGCGCTCGGCCATCGGGGGGCTGCTCACGCCCAGGACCTGGCGCCCGGGCCGGGCCGGGTTGGCCAGCGGCCCGAGGAAGTTGAACACGGTGGGGACCCCCAGCTCCCGGCGGGTGGCGCCGGCGTGGCGGAAGGCGGGGTGGAAGCGGGGGGCGAAGCAGAACGCCATCCCGGACGCCTCCAGGCACCGCACCACCCCCTCGCCCCCGACGTCGATGCGCACGCCCAGCGCCTCCAGGACGTCGGCCGAGCCGGTGGACGAGCTGGCGGCCCGGTTCCCGTGCTTGACGACCCGGGCGCCGGCGCCGGCCACCACCAGGGCGGTGACGGTGGAGACGTTGATCGACCCGCTGCGGTCGCCGCCGGTGCCGCAGGTGTCGACCAGGTCGTCGGCGTCGGGCAGGACCACCGGCTCGGCGTGGGCCAGGACGGCCTCCACCAGCCCGGTCATCTCGTCGACCGTCTCGCCCTTGATGCGGAGGGCGGTGAGGAAGGCGGCCAGCTGGGACGCCGTGGCCGTGCCCTCGAACACCTCCGACAGGGCGGCCGACGCCTCGGCACGGGACAGGTCGGCGCCGCTCATCAAGCGGGTGAGGATGGTGGGCCAGCCCCCCAGCGAACCCAGGTCGGTCATATGTGGGGCCCAGGGTACCCCCCGAGCCCCCCCGGCGAGGCTGGGCTTTACGACGTTTCCGGGGTTATGCCGACTTCCGCCGCTGGCGGATCAGTCGCCGGCGCTCGCGTTCGGTCGCCCCGCCCCAGACGCCGTCGCGCTCGCGGTTCACCAGGGCGTACTCCAGGCACGCCTCGCGCACCGGGCAGATGCCGCAGATGCCCTTCGCCTCGTCCGCGTCCTCATCGGAGGCGGGGTAGAAGATGTCCGGGTCGACGCCACGGCAGGCGGCCCGCTGGCGCCAGGACAAGTTCATCGGAGCGATCTCCTCCCTCCCGGGGCGAACCTCATCGGAGCCAAGTACCCCGGGAGGCCGCTGACTATGCCGGTTGTCTTCCGGGCCTGGGTACAACATCGGCCACGTTGGGGGCATTCCTGAACGTTCGGGGACAGCGGCCGCCGCTTCTTTCAGGGCACGGGGCCGAGGTAGACGTCTCGCACCCGGGGGTCGGCCGCCACCCGGGCGGGCGGCCCCGAGACCAGCGTGGCGCCGCCGTCCAGAACGGTCACCGTCCCCGCCAGGGAGAACACCGTCGCGACGTGGTGCTCCACCACGACGATGGCCCGGCCCGAGGCCGCCAACGACCGGATCAGCCCTCCCAGCGCCTCGACCTCGGCGGGGTCGAGGCCGGCGGCGGGCTCGTCGAGCAGCAGGAGGACGGGTTCGCCGGCCAGGGCCCGGGCGAGCTCGAGGCGGCGCTGCTCGGAGAGGGTGAGCGCCCCCGCGGGGTCCGCCGCCCGCCCTTCCAGCCCCACCCGGGCGAGCAGGACGGCGGCCCGGGCCCGCAGCCGCCGCTCCTCGGCCCGGCCCAGCCCGAGCAGGCAGCGCCCCAGCCCGGCCGAGCCCCGCACGTGGGCGCCCGCCAGCACGTTCTCCAGGACCGTCATGCGGGGCCACACCCGGACCGACTGGAACGTCCGCCCCATGCCCGCCGCCGTCCGCCGGAAGGCGGGCAGGCGGGTGATGTCCCGCCCGCACAGCTCGACCCGGCCGCCGGTGGCGGGGACGACACCGGTCACGACGTCGACGAAGGTCGACTTGCCCGACCCGTTCGGGCCCACCACGGCGTGCACGGTGCCGGCCGCCACCTCCAGGTCCACGCCGGCCAGGGCGCGCACGCCGCCGAAGGACCGGGCCAGCCCCCGCACCCGCAGGACGGGCGTGCCGTCCGCAGGCGGCGCCACCGACGGGTCCGGCGCGGCATCGCCCGCCTCGCCCGCCTCGACGTCGGCCGCGTCGGGGCGGGCGGATGCCGGCACCCAGCGGCGGAAGGCGCCCACCAGGCCGGACGGGGCGACGGCGACCACGGCCAGGGCCACGGCGCCGAACACCAGCCCCAGGCGGTCCCGGAACCGTTCCTGCACCACGTCCAGGCCCAGCCCGAAGGTGAGGGCGAAGGCGCCGACGACGGGCCCGGCCAGGGTGCCGGCGCCGCCCAGCGCCACGGTGACGACGTAGCGGAACGACTCCGTCTGGACGTCCAGCGCGCTGCCCGAGCTGACGGTGAGCGTGCGCAGGGCGCCGACCCAGCCGGCCACCCCCACGATGGCGGCCGACACCGCGAAGGCGCCCACGCGGTGGCGGTAGGGGTCGATGCCGCTGGCCCGGGCGGCCACGTCGGAGTCGCGAACCGCTCCCAGGGCCCGCCCCCAACGGCTGCGGGCCAGGTTCCGGCTCGCCCACAGGGCGGCGAGCAGGACGACGGCGGCCGTGTAGTAGACGCCGGCCAGGATGTGCGAGCGGGCGAGGAAGGCGTTGCGGGTGTCCGGGACGCGCTCCAGGGCCCGCCCCGCCAGGCCACCGAGGGGGCCCGAGGCGAGCACCACGACGGCCGGCACCAGCGTGCCGAAGGCGAGGGTCACCACCGTGAGGTGGAACCCCCGCAGGTGGCAGCAGGCCAGGGCCAGCACCACCCCGAGGGCGGCGGCCACGGCGGCGGCGAACACGGGCCCGAACCAGGGCCCGTTGCGGACGACGACGTCGGGGAGGAACGACCCCTCGCCGAGCAGGTACGGCCCGAGGACGGCGCCCGCGTACCCGCCGGCGACGAAGAACCCGGCGTGGCCCAGCGAGAGCAGCCCGGTGTACCCGGTCAGCACGTTGAGACCGGTGGCGGCGACGGCGAGGACCAGCGCCTCCACCCCCAGGTCGAGCCACTTTCGGTTGCCCGCCTGGGCCGGCCCGAACCACAGGAGGAAGGCGACCAGGGCGGCGGTCGGCGCCCACCGGCGCAGCCGGCCCGCCCGGCCCACTACGCCTTCTCCAGGCGTTCGCCCCGCTCGCATACGCGAGGTCCGTGGCCGCACTCGCCGCCGCAGGCGGCCTCTACGGCTGCGGGCACCGGGAAAGGACAGGGCGGAGGCGGGCGAGCTCCGCTCGGCCGCCGGAGCACGATCCGACTCGACCGAATGGAGTGAGCGGAGCGAACGAACGAGGTCGGAGCACTACGCCTTCTCCAGGCGTTCGCCCCGCTCCCCGAGCAGCCCCGTGGGCCGCACGGCCAGCACGGCCAGGAACAGGAGGAACACGAGCAGGTACTCGTAGCGCGCCCCGGTGGGCGAAGCCGTCCTCGCCACGGCGGACACGGCGGCGACCGCGTACCCGCCGGCCAGCGCGCCGCGGGCCGAACCCAGCCCGCCCAGGACGGCGGCGACGAAGCCCTGGAGCCCGAGGAGGAGGCCGTTCTCCAGGCGGACGAACGAGCGGGGGGCCAGCAGCACGGCCGCCAGCGCGGCGAGAGCGCCGGCGGCCGCGAACGCAACGGTCACCACCGCCCGCGGGTTCACGCCGACCAGGGCGGCCGCCTCCCGGTCCTCGGCCACGGCCCGCAGGGCGCGGCCGGCGGCGGTGCGGCGCTGCGTCACGTCGGCGCCGGCGACGACGGCCAGGGTGACCACGACCACCAGCACGTCGGCCGGCGTGACGGCCACGCCGGCCACCCGGCCCGCCTCCCACCCGGCGACGGAGCCGACCAGCGGGGGGAGGCGGTGGGGCGAGGCGTCGACGAGCAGGCGCACCAGGTCGACGGCGACGAGCCCGGCCGCGAAGGTGGTGAGCACGGCCCCGACGTCGGCCGGCATGGTGCCGCGCCGCAGGGGGCGCAGCGCCACCAGCTCGACGACCGCCCCCGCCGCCGCCGTCCCCACGACGACCAGCGGGAACGCCGCCACCACCGGCAACCCGGCCCGGGTGAGCGCGTACGCGCCGTACCCGGCGACCACCAGCAGCGGCCCCTGGGCGAAGTTGACGACGCCGGTGGCGGCGAACACCACGCCGAACCCGAGGGCGACCAGGGCCAGCGCCGACCCCACCGTGGCCGTCGACACGACGACCTGGAGGACGTCGGTCACCGACGCCCCCGTCCTTGGCCGACGGGCCCGCCGGCGGGTGGCGCCGGGGCCCGCCGGGAAGGCGGTGGGGTGGTCAGTGGACCTTGCACGCAGCCGTGCACCGGGTCCCGTAGCTCCTGGCCAGCACCTGGTCCATCACCGCCGGGTGGGCTCGGCGGTTGGCCTCCAGGGTGGGGCGGACGAGATGGGTGGGACCGGCCGGGACGTCGGCGAAGGCCTCGCCGTCGGCCCACTCGCGGCCGAGGGCGTACGGCGGCTCGGTCGGCACGGGGCCGTCGGCGCCCCGCTCCATCACCAGGACGACGACGTCGTCGGGCGTGCGCGACAGGTGCCGGTCGGCCGTGAACTCGAACTCCAGCGAGGCGAAGGTGATGGGGCCGGCCGTCTCCATCCCGGCCACGACCCGGGCGTGGTCGGTGGTGCCCGCCTTGCGGATGCCGGCCAGGACGGCGGCCAGGGCGTCGGGCGCCGACTCCTCGCCGCCCGTCGGTTCCCGGCGCAGGTGCCGGCGCATCCAACCGGCGATGGCGAAGGACGGCAGGTAGACGAGCCCGCCCACGTGCCAGGCGGTGGCCGTCCCGACGCGCGCCTTGCCGCCCGCCAGCTCGACCCAGCTGCGGTCGCCGGCGCCGGCCGGCGACCCGAACACGTGCGGACGCCACGGACCCTCCCGCGCCGAGGGGGTGTCGACGTACGCGGCGCCGAGGTCGGCCAGCTGGGAGACGATGCCCGCCGTGCTGGTGTTCACTCCGTCGACGTAGAGGACGTCGGGCCGGCCCTGGCGGAGGCGCTGGAGCTGGGGTCCGAAGTCGCTGTCGAGCAGCGAGAACGACTCGACCCCGGTGATCTCGATGCCGGCGGCGCGGAACGAGCGCTCGAACCGGCGGCGGGCGGTGGCACCGGGGTCGATCAGGGAGTCGTACAGGTAGGCGGCCGTGCGGTAGCCGCGGTCGGAGGCGGCGTAGGAGGCGAGCACCTCCTTGGCGAACCGATCGGGCAGGAGCACCTGGAACACCGAGCGCCCGGCCCCGTCACCGTCGGGGTGGAGCTGGCCGCCCGAGTAGGGGTCGTTGAAGACGGC
The DNA here is from genome assembly GCA_035540975.1 of Acidimicrobiales bacterium. NCBI lineage: Bacteria > Bacillati > Actinomycetota > Acidimicrobiia > Acidimicrobiales > Acidimicrobiales bacterium. Next base: position 4,661 of record DATLFN010000075.1, on the reverse strand, counting down.
GACCAGCGGCATCGAGTCCCGCCGCACCTGGGGCAGGACCTGGCTGAACCCGGCCGCCCCGCACCACAGGACCCCCGCCGCGCCCCGGCCGGCCAGGTCGGCGTAGACCCGGGGGCCGGCCGACGGGTCGATGCCCGTGTCCCGCTTGACCAGGGCGACCTTGCGGCCGCCGACGCCGCCCGTGCCGTTGACCTGGCGGACGGCGGCGTCCAACGATCGGTCGACGATGTCACCGAGGAAGGCGCCGATGCCCGAGAACGGCGCCACCACGCCGATGCGCAGCTCGTCGGAGGCGCCGGCGGCGGGCGCCTCGTCGTCGCCGTAGGCGCAGGCGCCGAGGCCGGCACCCGCCGACGCGGCGGCCGCCGCGCCGAGGCCCAGCCTTCCCGCCCACCGGAGGAGGTCCCGCCGGGACACCTCGCCGCCCGGCCAGCCGGGGTGCGGGGGCGGGCGCACGCGCCGAACCCTACGACAGGCTCTCCAGGCCCGCCGTGAGGCGCCCGGCGTGGCTGCGCTCCGACCGGGTGAGGGTGTCGAACCAGTCGGCCACGTCGTCGAACCCCTCCTCGCGGGCCACCTTGGCGTACTCCGGGTAGCACTCGGTGTACTCCCGCGTCTCGTCCTCGATGGCGGCCTTGAGGTTGTCCTCGGTCGACGGCCCGCCGTCGCCGTCGCCCCGCCCCTCGGGCCCCCCGGTGAGGAAGTCGAGGTGCCCGAAGGCGTGGCCGTTCTCGCCCTCGGCCAGCGCCCGGAACAGGGTGGCGATGTCGGGGTACCCCTCGGCCTCGGCCCGCTGGGCGTAGTACAGGAACCGGCCGTTGGCCTCGCTCTCGGCGGCGAACGCCTTCTCGAGGTTGGCCTGCGTGCGCGACCCGTCCAGCTCCGGCATGGCGAAACCCTAACGGGCCCGCCTGGGGACAACTTGCACGGCCGCGACGCGTTCACCGTCGTGCTGGCCCCCTCGTCGGCCCTCCGCCGTCCAAGTTGTTCTGCGGCGGTCCCGAACGGGCCGCCGAGGAGGCTCCCTCCCGACGGCGGCCCGTAGGATCGGCGCCCGTGACGACCACCGACGAAGGCGTCCGCGGTTGCGCCGGTCCCGGCCGCCGCGAACCCGCGTCCCCGCCGGCCGCCGTGACCCGGCGCGCCGGTTGCGTCACGCCACCCGCTGAGACGAGCCCCGGGGAATGACCGGTGCCTTCAGCCGGGACACCGCCCGCCAGCGCCTGGAGGCCGAACGGTTCGACGTGCTGGTGGTGGGTGGCGGCATAACCGGCGCCGGCGTCGCCCTCGACGCCGCCGCCCGGGGCCTGCGCACCGCCCTGGTCGAGCGGGACGACTTCGCCTCCGGGACGTCGTCGAGGTCGTCCAAGCTGGTCCACGGCGGCCTGCGCTACCTCCGGCAGCGGGAGTTCCGGCTGGTCCGGGAGAACCTGGCCGAGCGCCAGCGCCTACTGCACAACGCCCCGCACCTGGTGCGGCCGCTCACCTTCGTCATCCCCCTCGTGGGGCCGGGCGGCGTCGTCGCCGAGGCGGTGGCCCGGGGGTACGGCACCGCCCTGTGGCTGTACGACCTCAGCGGCGGACTGCGCATCGGGCGGCGCCACCACCGCCTGTCGAGCGACGAGGTGCGGGCCGCCCTCCCCGCCCTGCGGGCCGACCTCGCCCCGGCCGGCTTCAGCTACGCCGACGCCTGGGCCGACGACGCCCGGTTGACGCTGACCGTCGTCCGCACCGCCGTCCTCGACCACGGGGCGGTGGCCCTCAACCACGCGCCGGTGGCGGGCCTGCTCCGCCGCGGAGGCCGGGTGGCGGGCGCCGTGCTGGAGGACGGGACCGAGGTGCACGCCGCCGCCGTGGTCAACGCCGCCGGCGTGTGGGCCGGGAGCGTGGCGGCGCTGGACGACTCGGCGCCGGCCCCCCGGCTGCGGCCGGCCAAGGGCGTCCACCTCACCGTGCCCCGCCACCGCCTCCCGTGCCGCGACGCGGCGGTCTTCCCGACGGCGGACAGGCGCTCGATCTTCGTGGTGCCGTGGGGCGAGCGGGTGTACCTCGGCACCACCGACACCGAGTACGCCGGTCCGCTCGACGACCCCCAGTGCACGCCCGAGGACGTGGCGTACGTGCTGGGCGCGGCGAACGAGGTCCTGAGCGAGCCCCTCGGGGCCGACGACGTGGTCGGCACGTGGGCGGGGCTGCGCCCGCTGCTCGACGCCGGCGGTCCGGCCCGGACCACCGACCTCTCCCGCCGCCACCGGGTCGAGACCAGCCCGAGCGGCGTCGTCACCGTCACCGGGGGCAAGCTCACGACCTACCGGAGGATGGCGGCCGACGCCGTCGACGAGGTGGCCGGCCTGCTCGGGCGACGGCGCCTCCGCTGCCCGACCCGGTCGCTCGTGCTGCGGGGCGGGCAGCGGGCGCCGGCCGCCGAGACGCCCACGCAGCACCACCTGGTGTCCCGGTACGGGAGCGAGGCGGTCGAGGTGGCGCTGCTGGCGGCGGGCGACCCCGACCTGGCGCGACCGCTGGTGGCCGGCCTCCCCTATCTGCGGGCCGAGGCCGTCTACGCGGCCCGCCACGAGATGGCGCTCACGGTGGACGACGTGCTCGGCCGCCGGGCCCGGGCCCGCATCCTGGCCCGGGACGCGTCGGCCGACGCCGCCGCCCTGACGGCCTCGCTGATGGCCCGGGAGCTCGGGTGGCCCGAGGGGCGGGCCGGGGAGGAGGCGGCCGCCTACGTGGCCGCCGTCGAGCGGGAGCGGGCGGCCGCCGGCCTGCGCGCCGTCCCGGCCGGGTCATGACCGCGCTGCCGCCGGAGCGGCTGGGCGGCCTGCGGGCCGAGGTGGAGGGCGCCGTGCTCGACCGGCTCGCCGCCGTGTGCCCCGTCGACACGAGCGACGGCGGCCGAGCCGAGCAGGCGCGGGACTGGTGGCCGATCACCCTGCGGTGGGCCCGGGACGGCGACGTCCCGGCCCTGCCCGCCGCCGTCGCCCGCCCGCAGTCGGCGGCGCAGGTGGCCGCCGTCCTGGCCGTGTGCAACCAGGCCGGCGTGCCGGTGACCCCGGCGGGCGGGCGCAGCGGCGTGTGCGGCGGCGCCGTGCCCGTCCACGGCGGGGTGTCGCTGGACCTGAAGGGCCTGAGCGGCGTGGTGGGCGTCGACGACGAGTCGCTCCTCGTCACCGTGGGGGCGGGCACCAACGGCGCCGCCCTGGAGGACGAGCTGCGCGCCGCCCACGGGCTGACCGTGGGCCACCGTCCCCAGTCGATCGCCATCTCCACCGTGGGCGGGTGGCTGGCGTGCCGGTCCGCCGGCCAGTACTCGACCCGCTACGGCAAGATCGAGGACATGGCGGTCGACCTCGAGGTGGCGCTGGCCGACGGCCGGGTGGTCCGCACGGGCGCCCCCGGCCCCCGCTCGGCCACCGGGCCCGACCTCACCCAGCTGTTCGTCGGCAGCGAGGGCACGCTGGGTGTGATCACCGAGGCCGTGCTGCGGGCGGCGCCCGTGCCGCCGGCCGAGCGCAGGGCCGCCTTCGGCTTCGCGACGTTCGAGTCGGGCCTCGACGCCTGCCGCCGCGTCCTGCGCCGGGGCGCCACCCCGGCCGTGATCCGCCTCTACGACGAGGTGGAGTCCGCCCGGTCGATGGGCGTGGACGGCCGCTGCGTGCTCCTCGTCCTGGACGAGGCGGAGCCCCGGCTGGCCGATGCCGTCCTGCACGTCGTGGGCGAGGAGTGCGGGGCGGCCGAGCGCCTCGACGACGCCCTCGTCGACCGCTGGCTCGACCTCCGTGACGACGTGTCGGCGCTGGACGGGCTCCTGGCCGCCGGCATGGTCGTCGACACCTGCGAGGTGGCCGGCCCGTGGTCGGCCCTGGGCGGGATGTACCGGGCGGGGCGGTCGGCCCTCGAGGCGGTCCCGGGGACGATGGCGGCGTCGGCCCACCAGTCCCACGCCTACCGCGACGGCGCCTGCCTGTACTTCACCTTCGCCGGCCGCCGGGATGACGGCACCGGCGACGACTACTACCGGGAGGCGTGGGACGCCGTCACCGAGGCGGTGGGCGGCGCCGGCGGCTCCCTCAGCCACCACCACGGGGTCGGCCTCAACCGGGCCCGTTTCCTGCCCGCCGCCCGGGGCGGGGGCTGGGCCGTCCTGCTCGCGCTCAAGGAGGCGCTCGACCCCAACGGGATCCTCAACCCCGGCAAGCTCGGGCTGCCGTCGCCGTGGGGGGCGCCGCCGTGGCCGTGAGACGCGTCGACTGGAAGGCGGCGGCCGACGGGGCGTGGCTGGCCGTCGCCATCACCCTGCCGCCCACCATCGTCGTGCGCCTGTTCAAGGACGGCGACCTCGAAGGCCAGGAGTCGTACCTGTGGGTCGTCCCCGTCCTGGCCCTGCTGGTCGGGTTCGCGGTGGGCGGGCACCGGGCCGCCACCCGCCGGCCCGACGCCCCCCTGCTCCACGCCGCCGCCTCGGCCGCCTGCGCCTTTGCCGCCCTCGCCGCCCTCGCCGTCGTGCGCCGGTTCGTGGACGGCGACGGGCTCACCGTCCCCCTGGTGGTCACGCTGATGCTGCTGCTCCAGATCACCGTGTCGCTGGCGGTCATCGGGGGCTACGTGGCCATGCGCCGGGAGGCGGCGGCGGCTGCGGGCGGCGGGCCCGCCCC